>WQYX01000019.1 GCA_009781005.1 Polyangiaceae bacterium
AGTCGTTTGGTCAGCCGACTGTCACCAAAGTCGGCTCCCTCAAAGTCATTGTATGCAACCATCGGCCAGCTTTGATCATGCTTGGGCTCACAAGAAAAGAAAATTGTGTAGGATCCTTAGGGGGGGCGGAGCCCCCACGAAAAGATGGTGCCGTTCGGGCGCTGCTTCGCAGCGCGTTCGGCTTCTGCGCGAACTTCTGCCGAACGGCACTATGACGATGACCATGGATGTTAAACATTGCATTATTGAGCTCGAAAAGACTGCTCTCGATCGCTGGTGCAGAGGCGATCCTTCGGGGTTTCTTGAAATATCGGCCGCGGACGTTGTCTACTTCGACCCATTTCTCCCAACACGGCTCAATGGGTGGCGTGAGCTTTCCCACTATTACGAAAGTATCCGCGGAAAAATCTTTGCGCTGCATCACGAAATGATTGCGCCGCTCGTCCAAGAAATTGGCGACGCAGCCATCCTGACTTTTCAGTTCATTTCGAGCGGTGACGACCATGCCGCCGAGTTGCGCTGGAATTGCACGGAGGTTTATCGTCGGCAAACCGAAGGTTGGCGAATCGCGCAAACCCACTGGTCCTTCACCAGCCAAGGCACACAAGAGGAATAGATCGCACCTGCGAGGGGGAACGCTCGGTCAGAACTGAGTCTCTCGGGCTTTTGCAAGCAGTTTCGAACGTCGCACAAAGATGCGTCGCATGATGTCGTACGTGAACGGCGTACGTGGAAAAACAGGGCTCGATCCGAGTTGACGTCGTGCAGCGTCGTCCCGTACGTTACGAATCCTCGAACGGCAGCGCTCTGCATTCCAGGACGCTTACTCGAGGCAAGTACCATAATTCGAATATGTGAAGTGGAGGCATCCCAATGGCAGTGGGCAAGGTGAAGTGGTTCAACGACGAAAAGGGCTGGGGCTTCATCAAGCAAGATAGCGGCCCTGATGTCTTCGTTCACTATTCGCAGATCTCTGGCGATGGCCGCCGCCGTCTCTTCGAGGACGAGACTGTCGAATTCGAAATCAAGGAAGGCCCAAAGGGCCTCCAGGCGATCAACGTCATTCGTCAGGCCGGCGCGCAGCTCGGCGCCTAGTGCCTGTCCCTAGATACGGGACTCAGAGCATGTTTACCAGCCGTTGCGAGCGAATCGAGGCTAGGGCGGAGCGCGAGGAGCCCGCGCAAGCGTACTTGTCGTACGTGCGCAGGCACCCGAGCGCCCAACCGACGCATCGATTCGCGCCGCAGACTGTAGAACACGCTCTAAGGTGCAAGCGATGGAGACCACGGGGCGCCTCGTCAGCGTGATCGTTGACTTTGACGTTTGACGTGAACGGCGACGGCGACGAACCGGTTTTTTCGTTCACGTCGTCGTCAAACGATCACGTCAACGTCAACGAGGGGCTCCACATAAAACGCGCGCTTGTCGCCTCGGTCCGGAATTCAGGGACACGCCCTAGCTAGCGAGAGCCATGGCTTTCGAGCTCAACGTGACGTGTGCGCATCGCCATGGGACTTTCAAATACAGCGCAACCGAGTTGCGCTGTAAGCCGCTTCGATTTGACGCGATCTCGTCGTTGGGGCATTTGTACTCTTAAAAGGAGTACAATCTCCCCGCGATGCCGCAGCCGGGGGCTCCCCTGGCGGCGCGCAGGAAGGCGGGCCGGCGCCGTAGGCGCCGCCCGCCGACGAGCACCGCCCAAGGGGAGCACGCGCGGCGAGCCGAAGGCGAAACGCGCGGTGGGGTCCACTCAGAGCGAGTTCAACAGCCTGCTGCGCAAATCGATACGTCGGTTGGGCGCTCGGGTGCCTGCGCACGTACGAAAAGTACGCTTACGCGGGCTCCTCGCGCTCCGCCCTAGCCTCGATTCGCTCGCGACGGCTGCCCTACACGCTCTCAATCAATAACTGAGGATCGGCACGTCTGCGATGCGAAAGGTCACGGTTTCCGGTTCGTAGACGCGCGCCTTGACGGACGACAAGGTTCCTTCCGCGTCGAACTCGTAGACGTTGAAGCCTGCCATCTTGTGCTCGTTGTCGTGATGAAGCGACGCGCTCGTTGCGCCGAGCACGAGAAGTTCACCTGCACGCGTCACGAGCGGCCTCCGTTGACGAACATGGAGATGGCCATGAAGAACGATGCCCTTGTCGAGATGCGCGAGCGCCGCGGCGAGCGCACGCGCGTCCCACAGACCCTCGGCCATCGTTTTCAATTTCGATCGCGGGTTATGTAGAGGATGATGCAAAGCGATAACGGGGGTTCGCTTCTTCACTTCGTCGTGCGCGAGAATGCGCTCGAAGGCTGCAATCTGCACACGTCCGAGCTCGCCCGAGGCAATGAACGGAGGCCGGGGCACCGCGCTCGACAGACCGATGATCGCAACGGGGCCGCGAAGCTTGACGAATGGAAAACGGCCGAGCGGGATCGACGCAGCGAGCTCGGGCAGATCGCTCTCGACGTACGGCGCGAAGAACGAACCGAAGCGTCGCGATCGCAGAGCACCGCGCGTGTAGAGATCATGGTTTCCCGGCACGATGGAGATCTGATCCGAACGCAAACCGAGCTCGGCTTCGAGCAGAGCGCGTGCGGTCTCGAACTCGCCTTCGAGCGCGAGGTTCGTCAGATCGCCCGTGATGATCGCGTGATCGACCCGCGCGCGCGCAATCTCGCGCGTGACGGCACGGGCATAGGCCACCTTGTGCTGGTGATTGCGCTTTACCTTGAGGTTGACCCATCCGGTGAAACGCTTGTTGAAAAACCGAGTCAGGCCCGCGCCTTCGAGTGCGAGCACGTGAAGATCGGAGAAGTGCGCGATGCGCATGAGAGCGTGTTTACCAGCCTGCTGCGCGAAATCGATTCGGTTTTGACGGCGCCTTCGGCGCTGTCGGCCCGCCTGCGGCGGGACCTCAGGTGGGCGCTGCGGTGCCTGCGCACGTACGAAGAGTACGCTTACGCGGGCTCCTCGCGCTCCGCCCTAGCCTCGATTCGCTCGCGACGGCTGGTAACCACGCTCTGAGGCTTGAAATCTAATTCAGCGGTGCGCTCGCCGCGACCGAATACGCGCATCGGAAACCGATCTCGCGTGTGGCCAAAACCGACGCGTTGCGTGCGGCCGTTCGAAGCATGAAGAGCCCGTCGCGGTACGATCCACCGCGAACGACGTGCCCGTCGCCGCCTTGCGAAGGTCCCGTGGGATCGGTCTCTCGGGAGCGCGGATAGCCGAAGCCATCTGCATCGCGATCGTAGAGATCATGCACCCATTCAGCGGCGTTGCCGGCCATGTCGTAGAGCCCCGTGCTCGTCGCGCCGTCCGGGAACGAGCCCGCGGGTGCGAGACCAAGGAAGCCGTCCGAGCCGTCCGTCGGATCGACCGCGAACGCACCATGGTTGGCGAGGTGTCCGTTTTCGAGATCACCCCACGGGAAGACGTGTTTCCCCCCGCCGCTCGCAGCGAAGTCCCACTCTGCTTCCGTTGGCAAGCGGCCGCCCAACCACGTGCAATATGCAACCGCATCGTCCCAGCGCACGTGCGTGACCGGAAAGTCGGGTCGATCGTAGCGTGCGTCGCCCCTCGCAAACGATGGCGGCGGGCAGACTCCGATTTCTTCGCATTGCCTGTACGCGCGCACCGTCACCTCCGTGCGATCGATCTCGAACGGCGAAAGCGTGACTTCGTGCGCGTGGCCCTCGGCGCGAATGACGGGTGCGGGGCTCCATGCGCGAGAGCTGTCTTCGCAGTCGGCGCCGAGCGCTTCGCGCGCGCACATCGCGACGGCACGGACCATCTCCTTCGGCGTCGAGCCCATGACAAAGCGCCCGCCAGGCAACCGTACGCGCCCTTCGACGGCAGGGCGCAGCGCCACGACACCGTTGGCGGGCGCGCGGCTGTCGCCGCGTTCGAAGCCGAGTTGGAAACGCGCGACGCGTTGAGGACGATGCGACAGCGCGAGACGCGAAGGCGATGCGTCGGGCTCGCCGCCCTCATGACAACTCGTTGCCATGAATACGGCGAAGAGGAGTGCGCCCCGCGCGATTACGCGGCGCCGTTCTTCCGCACTCGGACAAGGGATTCGAGTTCGCCTGCAAGGCTCGCCGCCATCGCGCTCGCCATGCGGCAACTGGGCGGCGCCCTGTCCGTCGAATTGCCCGAAGCATGACCGTCGAGCAGCTGCTCGATCTCCTGAGCGAGCTTCAGTGCTCGCGATAAATTGTCCCTCACGTCGCTCCCGCGGGCGTAACAGAGTTCCGGTCCCCCGAGTGGTATCACGCTCTCGTTTTGAGGACTCATGGGAATGCCTCATCATCTAACTCGTTTTGCTGAACTCGTCATCGACGATCGCCGCTTTTTTCGTTTTCGGGTAAAAGAAATTCGCTTTGCGATCATCCGATATGAATCGTGTTCTGGCACGCTTTCTGGCTCGCTCGGCGCGCGCGTCGTTCGTGATGGTTTGTGCCTTGTTTTCCCTTGCTGGATGTATGCGTACACCTTCTCCGCTTTCGCCACATATCCAGGGATCGATTGGCTTACCGCATGACGGTGTACTCACAGGTGCGCACGAACTTCCATGCAACACGGGTTCAATCCGCTGTCTTCGCCAGAACCATCGACACTTCGGAACGCCGCGTTTCATCGCCGGCATTCAGCGCGCGGCCGCGAAAGTCGCTTTCGCAAGACCGTCCTCAATGCTCACGGTTGGCGACGTATCAGCAAGAGGCGGAGGCCGTATTTCGTCGCACGCCTCACACCGAACGGGACGCGACGCCGATCTTCTCTTTTACTTCGTGACGCTCGAAGGTGTGCCCGTAACGACACCTGACTTCCTCCGCGTCGGCAACGACGGTCTCGCGTGGGATCCATCGAGTAAGCGATTCCTCCGTCTCGACGTCGAGCGCGAGTGGGCGCTCGTCAAAGCTCTCATCTCGGATGACGACGCGCGCATCCAGTGGCTCTTCGTGAGCAGACCCGTTCGAGCCATGCTTCTCGAGTGGGCGCGCGCGCGCGGCGAGTCGACCGAGACTCTCGCGCGCGCCATGGACGTGCTGCTGCAACCGGGGCCTCCCGCGCAGCCGCACGACGATCACATTCACGCGCGCACGGCGTGCGATCCCGACGAAACGGCTCATGGATGCGAGCCGTTTGGACCGGTCCGTCCGTGGATTGCCGCGTTCGATGAGGCGTCGGCGCGAACGATTGCACAGGCCGACTCGATGCAAGTGCTGCTCGAGGCCATCCTCCGTCCCCTCGATTCTTCGGATGTGCACGCCAGCCGCTGACAACGTCCTCGTTCACGGTGACGCGCGCACTCTCGGCGCAACACTCGCATCCGCGAGCTTCGATCTCGCGTATCTCGATCCACCCTTCAAAGTCGAGAAGTCATTCGGCGCGCGTCTCACGCGAGGCGGTCGCGCAAGCGGTCCCATCGCGTACGAGGACACCTGGCCGTCGCTCGCAGCTTACCTCGCGTGGCTCGAAGAGCGTGTCGCCATCGTTCGTGATCTGCTCTCGGCGCACGGCACGATGTGGCTGCATCTCGACGCGCGCGCCGTGCACGAAGCGAAGGTGCTCTGCGATCGCATCTTCGGCAAGAAGTGCTTTCGCGGCGAAGTGATCTGGGTACCAGGCAACGGCAGCAAGAGCCGAAGTGGGCCCGGCATGGGCCATCAGACGCTGCTCCTCTACGCGCGTGGAAGCGATCCCGTGTGGAACGGCAAGGATCCGGCGCTTCGGGCGCCGTTCGCGGCGACGAGCCAATCTATGCATTTTACACGCACAGACGAGAACGGGCGGCGCTATCGCGATCGGATCGTGAGCGGCAAAACGTACCGCTATTATGCGGACGAAGGCCGCGCGCTCGGCAGCGTGTGGACGGATTGCCCGGCCATGACCGCGAACACGCCTCTTCGTCGTGAGACAACGGGTTACCCAACACAGAAGCCACTCCGGTTACTCGATCGCATCGTGCGAGCGTCGAGCTCGGAGGGATCGCACGTGCTCGATCCCTTTTGTGGATCGGGCACGACGCTCGTGGCCGCGGCGAGCACCGGGCGCCGCTTTGCCGGATGCGACGTGGGCGCCCTTGCGATCCGCACAACGCGTACACGTCTTGATGCCGCCCGCGTGGGTTACACATTCCTCGATGCTTTGCATGTAAAGCATCAATTAGAACGCGTTTGATAACCGTCGCGAGCGCCGCGAGGCCAAGGCGGGTCCGAGGAGCCCGCGTAAGCGTACGTTGTTGTACGTGCGCAGGCACCGCAGGACCCAACGCGGGCATCGCGGCGCGCAGCAGGTTAGCAAACGCGTTTTAGCGCAGGTGGGCTTCGACGAACCACAGATCCTTGTCGACCGCGCGTGAGACTTCGGTGAAGAGATCCGCCGTGTCCTTGTCTCCGAGTTTGTCGGCTTCATCGATGGCTGCGCGGACCTTCGCGCCGTACGCAGCAAGGGACAGAGAGACCGCTTCCACGTGCGCGCGACCGTCCGGAAGGTCCACCGAAGGTGACTTGAGCGACGAGCGCTTGACGACGGAGCCGAGCAAGCCGTCGGCGACTCCTCCGAGTTGCACCGCGCGCTCTGCGAGATCGTCGACACCGCAAGCAACGTGCTCCGCAACAGAGTCGAAGAGCTCGTGCAGCGCGATGAAGTTCGGCCCCTTGACGTTCCAGTGCGCGTGCTTGACTTGGCCATGTAGATCGATGCCATCGGCAAGACGCGCATCGAGAATTTTCACGATGGCGGCGCGAACATTCTCCGGCAAATCATTCTTCGTTTGATGCATCATACATGTTCCCCCTCTGTATTGATTCGACTCGAACGCCGGCTAACCCGTTCTAACCGGTGAGGATCCGCATGGGGTGCTCGATCAGCGACCGTAGCTCCGCGAGAAAAGCTGCACCCACGGCGCCATCAACGACGCGGTGATCGCACGAGAGTGTCATTGCGAGCTTCTTGCCGGGGACAACGACACCGTCGCTCACGACCGGTTCGCTGCGAACTTGGCCGATGGCGAGAATGGCACCCTCGGGCGGGTTGATGACGGCCGAGAACTCGTCGATACCGAACATGCCGAGGTTCGAGATGGAGAAGGTCCCGTCGGTCATCTCTTCGGGCCTGAGTTTCTTCGCGCGCGCGCGTGCCGCGAGATCTCGGATCTCGTTTGCGACAGCGACGACGCTCTTCTGATCGGCGTTGCGCACGACGGGCGTGACGAGGCCGTCGGGGATGGCGACGGCGACGGAGATGTCGATGCGATGATGGATAAGGATCGCGTCGTCGGAGAACTGCGCGTTGCACTCCGGTACGCGAACGAGCGCCGTTGCCACCGCTTTGACGAGAAGATCATTGAGGCTGATCTTGAACGGCTTGTCGTCCGTCTTCTTCTTGCCCTCGGCGAGCTCGCCGTTGACGAGCTCGCGCAGCGCCGACAGCGGCTCGGCGTTGACGTCGATGGTCAAGTAGAAGTGAGGCACCGTCTGCTTCGACTGGACGAGGCGCCGCGCGATGGCCTTGCGCATCTGCGAAAGCGGACGCACTTCAGGCGCGGCAAAGGCAGACGCCTCGGGCGTGCGCGCGACGGGCGCACTCACTCCACCACCGCTCGGACGCGTTCCGAGCGTGTCGAGATCTGCGGGGACGAGGCGCCCGTGCTCGCCCGAGCCCTGCGCGTTCGTGAGATCGATGCCACGTTCGCGCGCGGCCCTGCGGATGTAAGGAGACGCGAGGACGCGGCCGCCCGCGACGCCGTCGATAACGGGCGCCATGTCGGCGTCGCGTTCGGTTCGCGTGAGGACGCTGCCACGGCTCACCGGACCGCCCGCAGGTGCAGCGGGCTTTGTTTCTGCTGCCGGAGGCGCGGCACTTGGTGCGGGTTCCGCTGCTGGAGGAGGTGCTTTTTCTGCGGGTGGTGCAGGCGCTGCGGCCGTTGCCTTCGCGACGAGATCCGTGATGTCGTCGCCGGCAGCGCCAACAACGGCCACGGCTTGACCGAGCTTCACGTTCGCGCCGGCCTGCACGAGGATTTTGAGGAGCGTGCCGCCGTCGAAGGCACGAAACTCCATGGTTGCTTTGTCGGTTTCGACCTCTGCGAGCAGATCATCGACGGCGATGTTGTCGCCTTCGTTTTTGTGCCACGCAACGAGGATGCCCTCCTCCATGGTGGGGGAGAGCTTGGGCATGTCGAGGATCTTCGCCATTCTGTCCGCCTTCAGGCTTGAGCCGAGGAACTCGGGTTCTGTGCTGCGCGCCCGCGCGCGATCGCGCGCTTGACCGCGGAGACGACGCGCCCCGCTTGCGGCATGCAAAGCTGTTCGAGCTTTGCGTTGTACGGCATGGGCGTGTCGAAGGTCGTCACGCGAAGGATCGGCGCGTCGAGCCAGTCGAACGCGAGACGCTGTACCCGATCCGCTACCTCGGCGCCGACGCCGCCGTAGGGCCAGCCTTCGTGCACGACCACGCAATGATGCGTCTTTCGCACCGAATGCACGATGGTGTCTTCGTCGAGCGGCCGGAGCGATCGAAGGTCGACGATCTCGACCGAGATACCTTCTTTTTCGAGGGCAGCAGCCGCTTCGACCGTCACGTGCGTCATGCGCGAATAAGAGACGAGCGTGCAGGCGGTGCCCCGGCGGATGATTTCGGCTTTGCCGAGGGGCACGACGACGTCGCCGTCAGGGACTTCGCCTTTGATGCTGTAAAGCGTCTCCGATTCCATGACGAGCACGGGGTTGTCGTCGCGAATGGCGGCCTTCAACATGCCCTTGGCGTCGGCAGGGAAGGCAGGTGCAATCACTTTGAGGCCGGGCACGGTAGCGTAAAAGTGCTCCATGGCTTGGCTGTGCTGGCTGCCAACCTGCACGGCGCTCGCGTTCGGCCCGCGGAAGACGATCGGGCAATTGAATTGGCCGCCCGACATCTGCCTAATCTTTGCGGCTCCATTGAGGATTTGATCGAATGCAATGGCCGAAAAATTCCATGTCATAAATTCGATGATGGGGCGGAGGCCCACCATGGCCGCACCCACACCGATGCCTGCAAATCCACCTTCTGCAATGGGCGTGTCGATCACACGCTGCGGCCCGAATTTGTCGAGCATGCCTTCGCTGACTTTGTACGCACCTTGGTAATAACCAACCTCTTCTCCCATGAGAAAGACGCGGTCGTCGCGCACCATCTCTTCGATCATGGCTTCGCGAAGGGCGTCCCGGAACCGGATGACACGTGCCATCGTTTTCTTTCCTCGTTAGGCCGCAAACGGGCCATCGTAGGTCGTTTTCTCTAAAACCGAAACATCAGGCTCTGGACTCTCTTCAGCAAATTTCACGGCATCCGCCACCTGGGCTTCCACTCCATCTTCAAGAGTCTTGAGGCGCGCTTCACCATAGCCATCCCGCACGAGCTCCGTTCGCGCACGCATGATGGGATCGCGCTTCTTGTGTTCTTCGAGTTCGGCTTGCGTACGATATTTCGCCGGATCGCTCATGGAGTGACCGCGGTAGCGGTAGGTGCGGATTTCAACGAGCGTGGGGAGGGAGAGATCGCGCGCGCGTGCCACGGCTTCGCCGATGCGGTGCTCGACGCTGAGAACGTCGTCGGCAAAGAAGCGATCGCGATCCATGCCGTAACCGAGAGCTTTCATGGACACGTCTTCGATGCTCATCGTGCGCGAGAGCGGCGTGCCCATGGAGTACTCGTTGTTTTCGCAAATGAAGACGATGGGCAGCTTCCAGAGCGCTGCGAGAGACACGCCTTCGTGGAAGCCGGCAATACTGACTGCACCGTCGCCAAAGAAGCAGAGCGTGACCGTGCCGTCGGCGCGGTACTTCGATGCGAAGGCGACGCCCGCGGCGAGCGGAATGTGGCCACCCACGATGGCATGGCCGCCGAGCATCCTGCTCTTGGCGTCGAACATGTGCATGGAACCGCCGAGGCCACCCGAGCAGCCCGTTGCCTTGCCATAGAGTTCCGCCATCATCGCGCGCGGGTTCATGCCTTTGGCAATGGCAATGCCGTGATCTCGGTAGGTGGTCACGACGTAGTCTTCGGGTTTGAGTGCTGCGATGGCGCCGACGCCCACCGCCTCTTGTCCGATGTACAGGTGCAAGAAGCCGCCGACCTTTCCTTTCGCGTACGCGCGCGCGGCCTCCTCCTCGAGCCGGCGGATGAGCAGCATGCGCTGATAGAGATCTGCGAGGTGATCGAGCTCGGCGCTCGGTCGCGTAAGTGGAACGGGTGATTCGGGAGCTTTTTGATCGGTTGAAGGCATGAGAATGTTCATGAGTGGATTGGTAAAAGCACCTTCGCGCAAAATAAGTTTTGTAGTCGAGGCACGCTTTTAGTGAAAGGGGCGTTGGGCCTGCGGCGAACGCGTTTGCTAACCTGCTGCGCGCCGCGATGTCTTCGTTGGGCCCTGCGGTGCCTGCGCACGTACAACAACGTACGCTTGCGCGGGCTCCTCGGGCCCGCCTCGACCTCGCGTCGCTCGCAACGGTTATCAAACGCGTTCGGTGCTGCGCGCAGTGCGGCCGGAGCTCTCAGTCGTCGTGAAGCGACGAGGCCGGACTGGCGTGTTCGGGTGATCCGGTGTCCTCCTTTGGAGCCTCCGCATCGGGCGGCGACGCATCCGTCACCGATCCAGAGCGCACGGGAGTGTGCGGCTTGTGCGACGTGCCTGCGACAGCAGGTGACGGCGGCGCGGATGCCGAAGCATCGCTCGCTGCATCTTGTCTCGCCAAGCTGTCGTCTCGTGTTTTTCGCCCCCATAAAAACAGCGCCACGATGACGAGCACGGCCGCGGCCGCGGCGATGTTCTGCGCTCGCTCCGTGCGCTTGCGAGTGTAAAGCGTCAGCCGAACTGGCGTCTCGGCGATGATCGGCCGCTCGTTCGTGCGCTGGATGCGCTCCGCATGCGCGACCCGCGAGCTCAATGGACGCCGGTCCATCTCGACACCGTCGATGTTGATCCCCGGCAGCTCCGGTCGCAAAGGTTCCGCGGGCGGATCGTTCTCGAGCGAGGGCCATTCGATGGCATGCGCGACGGCGTCGCCAAGTTCCGCGCACGAGGAGAACCTGCGAGTAGGATTTTTTGCGAGCCCCCTATCGAACACCTTCGTGAGAGCGCGCGCGATGGCGGGACTGCCGATGCGAGCGTCGACAGGGGCGGGGGGATCGCTCGCAACGTGGCCCACGGTCACGAGCGGATCGTCGCTGCCGAACGCGCGCACACCCGTTGCAGCTTCGTAGAGCGTTGCTGCAAGTGCAAACTGGTCCGACGCGGCGCTGAATTCGCCCTTCGCGAGCGCCTCGGGTGCGGTGTACGCCGGCGTGCCGAGGACCGTGTTCTGTCGCGTGATCGTCGACTCGGGGATGCGCGCGATCCCGAAATCAGCGATTTTGGCGCCCGTGCGACAGAAGAGAATGTTTTCCGGCTTGATGTCGCGATGGATGACGCCTGCTTCGTGCGCGAACGAGAGCGCGGAGCCAAGCTCTCGTGCGAGCCGCGCAACTTCGACGAGCGGCAGAGGCCCGGTGCGCAGCCGGTCGCGGAGCGACTCGGGACCGTCCTGATCCGACGTGCTGCTGTCGTGGCTCTCGGGGCCGCGGACGTATTCGAAGACGAGGAAGAGGCCGACCGCGTTGTCCTCGCCCATGTCGTGGAGCGTGACGATGTTCGGGTGGCTAACCGCCGCTGCTGCACGCGCCTCGTGGCGCATGCGCACGAGGAGCTCGTCGCGAACCCAAGGAGGCAGCGCGAGATCATCGCGCAACACCTTGATGGCGACCCCGCGACCGAGCACCGTGTCACACGCGAGCCACACGCGGCCCATGCCGCCTTGGCCGAGCAGGCGCAGGACCTCATAACGACCGATCATTTTGGGTCGCTGCTGTACCTCGGGGAGCTCGGGAGGGCGGGGAGGGGCGGGCGAAATCATTTACATGTGCGGGTTCCAGCACGCCGCCTTGTGGCGGGTGCCTAGCGTTTTCTCAGATAGAATTGGGATCTCACGATCACACATCCCTTCGATGGCGCGCGGACAGCGAGGATGGAAGGTGCAGCCCGGCGGGGGTTCGATCGCCGAGGGTGCGTCGCCGGGGACAACGATGCGAAGTCGTTTCTTTTCTGGATCTGGTGTCGGGATGGCTGAGAGAAGGGCGCGCGTATACGGATGCAAAGGCGCCGCGTAGATTTGCGCTGACGTACCTTGCTCGACGATCTTGCCGAGATACATCACGCAAACGCGCTGGCTGATGTGACGTACGATGCGCAGATCGTGCGAGATGAAAAGCAATGCGACGCCGAGTTCGTCTTGCAGATCCATGAGCAGGTTGACGATCTGCGCCTGGATTGAAACGTCGAGTGCGCTGATGGGTTCGTCGCACACGATGAACTCCGGTTTTACGGCGAGAGCGCGCGCAATGCCAATGCGCTGGCGTTGTCCGCCGGAGAATTCGTGCGGGTAGCGATCCATCATGTCCGGACGCAAGCCCACCTTCACGAGCAGGCTCTCGACCATGGCCTCTTCTTCCGTCTTCGTGTTGGCAAGCCTGTGAATTTGGATCGCCTCACCGACGATCGCTCGCACGGTCATGCGCGGATTCAGACTCGAGTACGGATCCTGAAAGATGATCTGCATCTTTCTGCGAAGCGGCCGGAGCTCTCTCTGCGAGAGCGGCACGATGTCGCGTCCGTCGTAGACGACGCGGCCGAACGTGGGTTCGACGAGGCGCAGGAGAAGGCGGCCGAGCGTGCTCTTTCCACATCCGCTCTCGCCAACGAGGCCGACGGTTTCTCGACGCCGCACGCGAATCGACACGTCGTCGACAGCACGCAGCACGCGCTCGCCGCGCGAGAGCAGACCTCGACGAACAGGGTAGTACTTGCCGACGTGATCGGTGGCGACGAGCGTGTGCGGCCCGCGAGCCGCGTTGCCATACTCATCCATCGCGACGTTCTCGCTCTCGCCCATTCTTGAGAGGGTGTTTAGCAGCCGTCGCGAGCGACGCTAAGAGCATGTAGGGCAGCCGTCGCGAGCGAATCGAGGCTAGGGCGGAGCGCGAGGAGCCGCAGCAGGCTGCCCTACACGCTCTAAGATCATACCTCGTCGGCGCGGATGCACCGCGCAAGGTGCGGCGTACTCTCCTCCGAGACGGGCAAGAGCGCAGGCTCCCTTTCGCGGCAGGCCTCGATGACCATCGGGCAGCGATCGGCGAAACGGCAACCTCTAGGCAGCGCGAACAGATCAGGCACGAGTCCTTCGATCACCGGCAGGCGCGTGCGGCTCTCCTTGCGCCTCACGTTTGGCACGCGCTCGGACGTAGCAAGGTCCGTCTCCGCCGACGCCAGTGCTGCAAGCGTTTTTCTGTCGAAACTTGGCAGGCTTCGCAAGAGGCCGCGCGTGTAGGGATGACGAGGCCGTGCGAACAGCGCCGCGGCCCTCGCACTCTCGACGACGCGTCCCGCGTACATGACGAGGACGTCGGTGCAGACCTCGGCGACGACGCCGAGATCATGCGTGATGAGCACGATGCCCATGCGAAGGTTATTTTTCAGTGTGCCGAGGAGCTCGAGGATCTGTGCCTGGATGGTCACGTCGAGTGCCGTCGTTGGCTCGTCGGCAATGAGCAGACTCGGCTTGCAGGCGAGTGCCATGGCGATCATCACGCGCTGGCGCATGCCGCCCGAGAGCTGGTGCGGATAGGCGTCGACGTTCGTTTCAGGCGATGCAATGCCAACGAGGCGCAGCATCTCGATGGCTTTCTCACGCGCCGCGCGGCGCGACTTCTTTTGATGCAGGCGGATGGCTTCGATGATCTGCGTCCCCACGGTGTACACGGGATTCAGGCTCGTCATCGGCTCCTGGAAGATCATCGAGATCTCGTTGCCGCGAACATCCTGCATCTGCCGCTCCGTGAGCTTCAGCAAGTCTGTGCCACGAAACTCGATGGTGCCGCGCTCGATCGTGCCCTGGCGAGCGGCGATGAGTTGCAAGATGCTGAGTGCAGTCACGCTCTTTCCGCATCCGCTCTCGCCAACGATGCCGAGCGTTGCGCCTTCGCAGACGTCGAACGAAACTTCATCGACTGCGCGAAGTGGACCGCGATCCGTGTGGAATGTCGTCACTAAGTCGCGAACGCGAAGCAACGGCGCCGATTCCGACATGTCCGCTCATGGTAAGATTTTTTGCGTGATCGGGTCGAGCGCGAGTTTCCTTCCTGTCCTTGTTGCGGCCGCTGTCACTCTCGCGTCGTGTGCACCGCGCGCGCGCATGTGCGTCGCTACTTCGGAATGTCCGGCGGAGGCGGCGTGCGTTGCGGGTCGCTGTCAGCTCGACAAGCCCGACGTCAAGCCCGCGCTCGAAACCGCAAGCCGGTGGGTCGTGCGCCCCGTCGACATTGCGTTCGTTCGCAAGGGCGACAACGCCGACCCTTCGCTTCCGCCCGCGTTCGTGCTCGGCAAAGAGGGCGGTGTACTCCTTCTTCGTTTCTCGGTGACCTTGCCGAAGCACGTCAACATCGTTGAAGCGTATGTCGTGCTTCACCGCGCCGAGGAGATCGACGCCGATCCCGAAGCGGTGATTTTGCGTACCACGCGCATCGTCGAGCCATGGGTCAGCCGGTCCGTCTCATGGGGGCGGTTGCCGCGGCTCGAAGACACACGCGCACCGGCCACGCGTTTCGAGCCAAACGGATCGTCGATCGTGCGGCTCGACGTTCGCGATCTCGTGCGTGGTTGGAGCCGCCGTGATCCGACGGATCAGGGCGTCGCAGTGATTGCGGACAGTGCGAGTTCGACTCGGGTGGCCTTTGCGTCTCGCGTCTCCGGCACAAGCTCACCGAACGTGGAGCCGTACCTCGAGCTCTATATCCAGTAAAAAACTGGTTGCGTTCGAAGATTCGAGTTGCGCTCTTCGTCAGAACCTTTGAACCTGGCAGTGGTGCAACTCTTGACCGTTGCCGCATAGCAGTTGAACCTAAGAAGATAAGCTGACGCTTCCATCACCCGCGTTGGCAAGGAGAATGGACGATGCGAGTGTCGAAGGCTCTGGGCTCTGTGGTTGCGGTGGGGATCGCGATGGCGGCGATTTTGTCGAGCGCTCCGTCGCAAGCGCACGATCACGATAGGGATGAATTTCTCCTCAATGTCGACTGTCATCACGGTGATGTACGCGTGACGGCGGTGAGGCCGTGGCACACGAACGACAGAGCCCCCTGGCGGTGGGACAGGGGCGAGAGGATCTTTGTTGACGAGCACGAAGCAAGGTTCAGGGGCGATAGGTGCGACGGCACAATCAAGGCGTACATCTGCAGGGGCGAACAGTGCAGAGGCCCGATCTTCGTCCCGGTCCGTCCTTCTCGTTAACGCGGTCATACTTTCCATACTTTTAGGGTGCCCGTCTGCCACAGCGAATGCCGTGGTGGATGGGGCCCTTTTTCGCGTCTGTGCGGCAGTGACCGTCGAACTGCGCCCGATCATGATCGCTCTCACGCGGCCTGGTTAGGATTCGTTCCATGCCGTCGAGGTCGAGCGTTGCCGCCGAGATCGGAGCGGTTGCGGCGAGCGTTGAGAAGAAGTTCCAAGAAGGACGGCGCGTTCTCGCGTTCTCAGAGTATCTCGATTTGTTCGCGACCGATCCGACACGCTTCGCGCGCGACGCGAGCCGCTACGTACGCGACTGTTTCGACCATTACGGCACCGTGCAAGAGGCCTTACCGTGGGGCAAGTTCACGCGCTACCGGCTTTTCGAGCTGCCGTGGGACGAGACGCAATCGCACCACGCGCTCGTCGGACAAGAACACGTCCAAGAAGAAATCTACCGTTCCCTTTCGAACTTCGTGCGCGAGGGTCGACCGAACCGTCTCATCTTGCTCCACGGCCCCAACGGTTCGGCCAAAAGCACCGTTGTTGCGTGCATGATGCGCGCGCTCGAACACTACTCCACGCTCGACGACGGCGCGCTCTACCGCTTCAACTGGGTCTTCCCGTCGAACAAGACGCTCCGTGGAAGCCTTGGCTTTGGCTACAGGGAGGAGGATCGGGCCACGCAGACGGCAACGTTCGCGCATCTGCCGGACGAACAGATCGACGCCAAGCTTCTCGTCGACGTCCGCGATCATCCGCTCTTCCTCGTGCCCGTCGACGATCGCGCCAAGCTACTCGATCGAATGGTCGCCGAGGCCGGCGTTCCGCCTGGCGACGCGTTCTCCGATTGGATCATGCGCGGAGAGCTTTCGCACAAAAGTCAGCAGGTCTTCGAGGCGCTTCTTTCGAGTTACGGAGGCTCGTATACCGACGTGCTCAAGCACGTGCAGGTGGAGCGCTACTTCATCTCGCAGCGTTATCGCGTCGGCGCGGTCACCGTGGGTCCGCAGATGAGCGTGGACGCGTCCGAGCGTCAGATCACGATGGATCGCTCGCTCACGGCACTTCCGCCGTCGCTTCAGGCAATCACTCTGTACGAGGCAAAGGGCGAGCTCGTCGATGCCGCCGGCGGCGTTCTCGAGTTCTCGGACATCCTCAAGCGGCCACTCGATGCGTTCAAATACCTTCAGCTAAGCATCGAGACGGGCGAGGTCGCTTTGAGCCAACAGAACGTCACGCTCAACTGCGTGATGACGGGCAGCGCGAACGAGCTTCACCTCGACGCATTCCGCGAGCACCCGGAGTTCGCGAGTTTCCGCGGACGGCTCGAGCTCGTTCGCACGCCGTACCTTCGGAGCTACGTCCAAGAGCAGAAGATTTATGACACGCACGTCGTGCCTCATATCCGTCGGCACGTCGCCCCGCACGCAACGGCCATGGCCGCCGAGTTCGCGGTGCTCACGCGCATGCGCAAGCCGAACACGGACAAGTTCCCGCGCGCGCTGGCGAGTGCGCTCTCAGGTCTTTCGGCCGTGGAGAAGATGGATCTCTACGCCACGGGCCGCGCGCCCGAGCGCCTCGAGCCGGACGCGCAAAAAATTCTTCGAGCCAATGTGCGCGAGGTGTTCGAGGAGAGCGACGCGTATCCAATCTACGAAGGTCGCATTGGCGCGAGCCCGCGTGAGATGCGCGTCGTTCTTTTCGACGCGGCGCAGTCGGCGATCTTCAAGTGCCTTTCGCCGCTCGCGGTGCTCGAGCAGATCGAGCAGCTTTGCACGCACAAGGCCGAATTCGAGTGGCTTCAGCAAGATAGCCAGGCAGGCGGATATCACGACGTGAAGCTATTTCGCGAAACACTCTTCGCGCGCCTTCTCGTCTCGTGGGAAGAGGAGCTCTATGCGGCGAGCGGGCTGGTGGCCGAGGAACAGTACGACGATCTGTTCGAGCGCTACGTGCAGCACGTCAGCGTCTGGACCAAGAAGGAGCACATTCGCAACAAGATCACGGGCGAGTACGAGGAGCCCGACGAAGGCATGATGCGGGAGGTCGAGCGCCTCCTGGGTATCAAGGGTGACGTGGCCGAAGCGCGCGCGCAGATGATCAGCACGATCGCCGCGTGGGCCATCGATCACCCCGGGCAAAAGGTCGACGGACGCAACGTCTTCCCGCAACATCTGCGACGCCTGCACGACGCCATCTTTGCCGGCAAGCGCATGGAGGTGGCGCGCCGCGCGCGTGACATCGTCGTTGTCGTGCGCGACGAAGGCTCGGGCCTCGACGACAGTCATCGGCGTGAGGCGCGCACGGTGTTGGACGGCCTGGCGACGCGCTTCGGATATTGTGATAACTGCGCGGCCGACGCCGCGAGCGTGCTCGTGCGCAGACGCTACGGCGACATCCTCGTGTGACAACATCGACGCATTCCGATCTCGTACGTGAAGTTCGGCGCTTAGCTTTTCCGGCGATTGTCCATTCGCTTTTGCAGACGCTCGTCTTCGTCGTCGACCGCGTGATGCTCGGGCAGCACAGCGGCACGTCGCTCGCGGCGATGCAGCTCGGTGGATCGATCGAGTGGTCGATCTGGAGCGTGTTCGCGTCGTTCGAAGTCGGCACCATCGCGCTTGTTGGATGTCACGTGGGCGCGGGCGATCGGAGATCGGCGCGCAGGGCTGCATGGATCTCGATTGCGTTGGCCATGACCATCGGATCGCTTCTCGCGATCATGACGCCGATCGTTCTCTCTGCCTTGCCGTGGCTTGCCCAGAACGTCTCGGCGCAGTCCATGTCGGAAGCGCGCGCCTATTTGTCGGTGACCATGGCCGCCTCGCCCGTGGTGTTCGTTGCGATGACGGCCATCGCGACGTTGCAGGCCGGCGGCGACACGAAGACGCCGCTCGCCATCGGCGTCGTCGCCAATATCGTGCACATTGCATCGAACCGCGTGCTCATCCTCGGTCTCGGCGCGGTGCCGGCCATGGGTGCGCGTGGCGCTGCGATCAGCACTGCGATGGCTTTCGGTCTCCAGGGTTTTCTCGCGACGATCGCCCTGTCGAGTCGGTCGCGTCCGGTGTCTCTGCGGCGGCACCAGAAGCAGTTCGAAGGCGACGTGCGCGGGCGATTCGATGAAGCGCGCAGGCTGACGCGCATTGCGTTCCCGGCGCTCGTCGAGCGCGTCGTCTACCACGCTGGCAACGTTGGCTTCGTACTCATGATTGCCCGGCTCGGCGATGCGGCGATGGCGGTCAATCAGTCGCTCATCAGCGTTGAGTCGATTTGCTTTCTCTCCGGCGACGGCTTCGGCATCGCGGCGGCAGCTCTCGTCGCGCAAAAACTTGGTGCAGCAAAAGCCGACGATGCGCGCAAGGTCGCGTGGATCGCGACGCGCGATGCGGCTCTCACGCTCACTGTCTTCGGTGCGCTGGCGTTCGTCTTTCGCGATCAAGTCTTGCCTATTTTTTCGAAGAGTCATGATGTGCTCGCGACAGGTCGCGGGGCGATGCCAGTCTTGGCATTCGCGCAGCCCTTCATGGCAACGGGGATCGTGCTCGCGCAGTCGGTTCGCGGAGCGGGTCACACGCGTGCGGCGCTCGGCGTGAGCATCGTCGGAGCCGTGTTCGTGCGCTTGTCGATGACGTGGCTCTTCGCCATCAAGCTTGGTTTTGGTCTTGCGGGCGTCTGGGTGGGTTCCACGCTGGATTGGGTCGTCCGGAGCGCTCTTCTTGGCGCCCTTGCTTCACCGATCCTGGGGCGGCGAACGACAAGTTCGATGTGACCAAGTTAGAATGTGGCATGACTTTCCGCCTCGTCGACTCGCATTGCCATCTCGACACCGAGTACTTCCCCGAAGGTCCGGATGATGCGCTCGCTCGTGCGGTCGCCGTTGGTGTGCGCGGCTTCGTGGTCGTTGGCGTGGGGCCCGATCTCGAGCCCGCTCGACGTGCCGTGGCGCTCGCTCGGCGAAAGCCCGAATGCGTTAGCGCAGTCGTCGGCGTTCACCCTCACAACGCAACGTCACTCAACGATGAAGTCCTTGGTGAGCTCGCGACGCTCGTGCGCATGCCCGAAGTCGTTGCTGTTGGCGAGATCGGCCTCGACTACCATTACGACTACTCGCCACGTGAAGTTCAGCGCGCCGCATTCGCTCGCCTCATCGATCTCGCGCGGCAGGTTGGAAAACCCATCGTGGTTCATACGCGTGAGGCTGCTTCCGACACGATCGACGTGCTTCGAAGTTCGGGCGCGCGTGATGTCGGCGGCATCATCCACTGCTTCAGCGAGGACCGCGCGTTCGCAGAGAAGGCCTTCGATCTCGACTTTGACGTCTCTTTCTCGGGCATCGTCACGTTCAAGAACGCCGCGGCCGTTCACGAAGTTGCAGCCAGCGCACCCGTTCATCGCATTCTCGTCGAGACCGACAGTCCGTATCTCGCGCCCGTGCCCATGCGAGGTAAGCCATGCGAGCCGGCGTTCGTCGTCCACGTGGCAAAGCGTGTTGCCGCGCTTCGCGGCGTGACCTTCGAGGCGATTGCCCAGGCCACGACGCAGAACGCCGAGCGCCGCTTCCGCCGCTCTTTCTAAAGTTCGCCATCGGTAAATGCCATGACGTCGCCGATCCTCGTCGTGCCGCAGACGAGCGCCACGAGACGATCGAAACCGATCGCGTTGCCGGCGCTCTCCGGCATGCCGCGCGCGAGCGCATCGAGAAAGCGCTCGTCGATCGGATAGACCGCTTTTTTGTGCCGACGCCTTTCGATCTGATCGCGCTCGAAGCGTGCGCGCTGTTCGCGTTCGTCGGTAAGCTCGCCGAAGCCGTTGCATAGCTCGACGCCGGCGACGTAGAGCTCGAACCTCTCCGCGACGCGTGGAACACCAGGTTTTCGGCGCGCGAGAGATGCTTGTGTTGCGGGATATTCCGTGACGAAGACAGCGCGATCGAGCTCGGCGAGGCGCGGTTCGACATCTTCGATGAGCAGTCGGAAAAAGCGTTCCTCATCGTGCTCCGCAAGGCGCAGCGTCTCTTCCGGCTTCGTCTTCGCCCAGCGCTCGAAGGCCTCGAGAACCGTGATGCGAGCAAAGGGTGGACGTACGTCGATACGGCGGCGGCCAATCTCGACGAAGCCACCCGTGACACGCGCGACGAGTTGCTCTGTGTCACGCATGATCCCTTCGACGCCCGCGTGCGGTCGGTAAAATTCTAAAATGGTGAATTCGGGATTGTGGCGTTCTCCATCCTCGCCAGCACGGAAGGCGTGCGTGATCTGAAAGATGCGCCCGTGACCTTCGGCGAGCAGTCGCTTCATCTGGTACTCGGGCGACGTGGCGAGGAAGCGCGACTCGAAAGCGGTCGCAGATGCACCTTCGGTCGCGGCGACGCCTGTGGGGACAACTTGGAAGGCATCGAGGTGAAGATCGAGCCCAGGGCAGGGGACTGCGAGCGGCGTCTCCACCTCGAGGTAGTCACGTGAGGCGAAGAACGCGCGCGTCTCGGCGAGGATGCGTGCACGTTGCACAAGAAGTTTCATGGGAAGCTCACCTAAGAGCATGTTCGACAGCCTGCTGCGCGAAATCGATTCGTCGGTTGGGCGCTGCGGTGCCTGCGCACGTACGAAAAGTACGCTTTCGCGGGCTCCTCGCGCTCCGCCCTAGCCTCGATTCGCTCGCGACGGCTGGCGAACACGCTCTAAGATCTGAGTCCGCGCAGCAGCACATCGGCGAGCTGCGTTGCGGCTCGAGCGAGCGCGCCTTGCTCGGCACGGCCAAGAGCCCACGTGAGCGTGACGCCGTCGAGCGCACCGAAGATCACGCGCGCGGCAATGTGCGGCGAGACGTCGTTGCGGAAGTCGCCCGAGGCCTGGCCGTCCGAAATGATGTGCGCAATCGCGTCGAGGTAAGCGTTGAATTTTGGCGCCGCGAGCTCTTTGAGCATCTGGGTCGATTGGCGAAGGATGACCGTGATGATTTCGGCCATCTCGCGTTCCTCCGCGAGCAGACCGAGTTGCATGTCGATGACGGCGTGGAGCCGCTCGGGTGCCGTTTGCAGTTTCTCGCCCTTCATAGACGCGAGGAGCTTCTCCACGCGATCTTCGAACAGCGAAACGAGCACGTCTTCCTTCGAACGGAAGTAGAGATAAATCGTCCCGTCGGCGACGCCGGCTGCTCTGGCAACGTCGCTCACCCGAGTTGCGTGAAAACCATTTTTGGCAAAGACGCGCACCGCAGCTTGGAGGATGCGATCACGCTTGTCGCCGTTGCGGCGGCGTTTCCCTTGACGATGCGCTTCGGACGGGCACGCGCTCCTACGTCCAGAGGTTTTTTTGGCGGTTCGTTTGCGCAAACTGAGTGAGGATTCACTCATTGAGCTGGCGCCTACCAAAGCGTCGAACGAGGGTCAACAGCGGCAAAAGCGGCCGGCCGATCAGCGTGTTGCCATGAGCAACATCCGCTCGGCGAATGCACCGATCTGCGAACCCATCCACGGGCCGAGCAGCACGAGCGCGCACACAACGGCGAGCAGGCGCGGCAGATGCGCAATCGTCGGATCTTGAATCTGCGACGCCGCCTGGAACGCAGCTACCACCAGACCGACGACCGCGGCGACACCGAGCACGGGCAGAGCAACGGCAACCGAAAGCAAGAGTGCGTTCTGCGCTTGCTCGAGCAAGATCGAAGGCGGCATTGTCAGAAGGTGCTTACCAGCCTGCTGCGCAAATCGATACGTCGGTTGGGCGCTGCGCTCCGTGCTCAAAGGCCTTAAGCCTGTTCCGCCCGGTGCTCGCGCTCCGCCCTAGCCTCGATTCGCTCGCGACGGCTGGTAAACACCTTCTCAATTGGCGTCGCCGGCATCGGGCGTATTCGCCTCCGGAGCCGCGTCATCTGCGCCGGGTACCGTGCCTGTCCCGAGGACGCACGGTGGCGCCGTCGCCTGCGTGCGATCTTGCGGGCAGCACCAGTCACCACCGTTCTGCCAGCCTGATGCTGCCTGGCTCCCCGCCATGCATATGAGGCCGTCCTTGCAATCGGCGTTGCCGTTGTTCCTCTCGCAGCGATCACCCTCGCCACCGTTCGAGCACGCCGCCATCGCAACGAACGCGGCGACGAGACCGCTTGCGCAGACACGCGAGAGAATGCGCGAAATTCGGAGGCGATCGGCCCGTTTCATCGGCACCTTGATGACACGGAATTGAACCCGCACGCAAGATCCATCACGCGCACCTCACCCGCTGCGCGCCGCGATCTCTTCGTTTTTTCCGGCCCGTGCGTGCTCACGTACTTCAAGTACGCTCCGCGCGCTCCTCGGAAAAAGCCTCGACCTCGTGTCGCTCGCAACGGCTGTCGAACACGCTCTTAGTCACTTTGGCGTTGCTTCTCGTCCTTGGCTTCAACGGCCTGCGCGAAGAGCGTGACGTATTGGGCTGCACTCGCCACCGAGAAGATGAGTGACAGGTAGATGAGCACCTGCCCGATGTGGACGAAATCCACGACGCCAAGATCGAAGCCGAGGAGCGACAGATGGTACGGGTAGCCGGCGAGCAGCATGATGATGCCAATCATCTGCAGCGCTGTTTTCGTTTTGCCTTCTTGCCCCGCCGAGATCACGACGCCTTCACTCGCCGCAACACCGCGCAGGCCCGTGACGCTGATCTCGCGCGCAAGCACGATGATCACGACCCACGCGGGGATGCGCCCCATCGGCACCATCCAGACGAGGCACGCCATGACAATGAGCTTGTCGGCGAGCGGATCGAGCAATTTTCCGAACACGCTCTCGACACCGAGCTTGCGTGCGAGATAGCCATCGATCACGTCGGTCAGAGCCGCAGCAGTGAACACGAGTGCCGACCACACGCCCGTCTTTGGTGTGTCTTTGTCCAAGAGCCAGAGGCAAAGCGGGATCATCACGATCCGCCCGAACGTGAGAAGGTTGGGGATGTTGACGGCATCTTGCGCGAGCGATCGCCGTACCTCTTTGCGGCGCTGCCGAGAGTCGAGCTGCGTCTGCGACTCGTCCGCTTCCACGACGCGACGATGTAGCACGGCGCGCGTCACACGCGACGGTTATCAAACGCGTTTAGCTGCCGGCAATTCAACTCCCGGCAACGATCACGCGGCCTTCTCCGGCAAACGCGATGAGACCGCGTTGCCCCGCCGGCGCTTCGTTTGGCGGCAACGCCCGCAGGGCGAGCCGGCCGAACCACGCGAGCACGGCTTCACGTCGAACGTGGAGGCCATAGCTCTTCGCCACGTCGAACAGAAGCACGCCGCCGAAAGTTTCGAGAAGGAGAGAGCCCTGGCCACGGAGCTGAACGACCGCCCACGATTCGCCGTCGCCCGCTGCGACGAGGTGGCTGTCGTGCGCGAGACTCATGTCCCAACCGCAGAGAACGTCGTCTCGCACGAAACAAAGTTCGTCGCGAAGGTCGAAGGGCGTAAGCTTATGGCCCTTGCGTGGGGCGAGCACGAGCTGACCGTCTCCCACAGCGTGAACCACGGGGTTTCGCGCTTGCTGTTCGAGCGCGTGGATGGCGAGGCCGCCCGTTGACACGCGGACCGCTTCCATGCGAGCCGCAAAACCTGGATCGTCTGCTCGCACGATCGCGACGCCAGATGTGTGGATCGCGATGTTGCTCGCATCCGCGACGATGCTCTGATTTGGCGAAGGAGTGTCGTCGGCGGGCGGGAAGGACGACGGCTGCGGCGTCAGACCCCTCCGCAACGTGTGCTTGTTGCCGGCGCCGTCACCGTGCAAAATGGCTTGTTTCTGACTTGGCGGTGGCACCATGGGATGGCGCAAGAGCGGGGCGACGTCCGCGTCGTCGAGGGCCGCGGACGAGGCCCCCACAATCAACGTTGGTCTTTGTTCCTCGTTCGGTGCAGAGTCAATCTTTGGGGTTGCGCGCGCGTGGCCGTTCTCGAGCCCTGATCTGGTGCTCTCGGCTTCGACGGGTGTTCGTTGCCCGAGTTCGACGGGATGCCATGAACCCTCGACTGCGCGTGTGTCGCTTGCGGGTTCAGCAATCGCGAACCTGAGTTCGTTCGTATCGAGCTCCTCGAGTGCGGCTACAGCGGCGTCGCGGATCGCACGCGATGGAGAGGGTTCGTCGGTACCCGCGGTCATCGATAGCCGCTGCGCCATGCGCATAGCCATCTGCGCGTGTCCACCTCTGTTGAATGCGTGCTCCGCCGCTGCCAGATCTCCGAGCCTATCGCACGCGAGGCCGAGATAACCCCACGCGCGTGCGTGATTCGGATTCAGCGCGAGCAACGCTTCGAGATCGTGCCGCGCGCGTGCGGGCTGCCCCGTCTTCAAGTAACAGAGCGCGAGATTGAGCAGGAGCGCCGTGTCGCGCGGGCTCTCGCGCTGAAGCTCCTCGTAGATCGAGATCGCACGCGGGTAGAGGCCGAGCCGGAAATAGACAACGGCGAGAAGATCCTGCCCTTTGGCGTCACGCGGTTGCAAATGGAGCGCGCGTTCGAGTTCCTCTTTGGCTTCGTGAACGCGGTTGTCCTTGAGTAACTCACTGCCGCGATAGAGATGAAAGAGGAAATCCTCGTTGGTCTCGTCGCTGGTCTCGCTTGGTGAAGTGAGTGCGATTTCCCAACGGGCTGACAAGGGCTCGGGGTCAAAGGCTTCGAGGTCGCCGCGCGGTACACGCATGCCGCAATTAGCGTACACCTGGCGCACGCCTCGTGGCGAGCGCCGACCACGCAAACGACGCCGTTGCAATGGGCAAGACAGCCACGACGGCGGCGCTTCCGCCAAGCGCGCCAGCGTCACCGCCGCCCCATGAAGACGAGGCGACCTGAGCATCGAAAAGCCCTCCTTTCAGCAGTAATCCCAACGCGAAAAGCCAGGCCGCGTGCGCGCTCGCAGCCATCCAAGCTCCTCGGTCGTGGATCCAGAGTGTGCCGAAACCCATCCCAAGGACGAGCTCGACAAGGATGGGGCGAAGCGCTGCTCCGGGATCGCCGATAGCGGCCGCTGCGCCGACGATGCCACACGCGATGACCTTGAGAAGGGTCGTTGCGCGGGTGCCCTCGAGTGCGCGCAGAATGATGCCTCGGAATAAGAGCTCGGACCTTACAGCCTCGAGCCCGCTCGTCACGAGAGCGAGCGCCATCGACGCGAGCGCGACGTTCGCGCGTGCAAGGAGGACAGCGCGGCTCGCGACGAGAAAGCCGACGGTGATCGCTGCGGCTCCGAATCCGAACGCTGCACCGAGGACGATCCTCCTACTGGTTTTCGTGGTGTTCGGAGAATCCTTAGGATTCGTCCAAGCGACTCCCATGCGTCCGGTTCCCCACTCCGCGAGGATGGCCTGTGCAAGCATCGAGGCGAGCGACGCGCTCTCGAGAAGGATGCCTGCGAGGCGCGTGGCGGCGTAAACCCCGAGACCCCAAGCAACGACGCCGAACTCCGAGAGCGAAGTTTTTGCTCGAGCCATCCGCTTGTTCGCCATACTCGATGAGACCGCTTTCAAGTTGACGCGAGGTCGAGGCGGGGCCGAGGAGCGGACCGGAATAGCCTGCCTTGGCTTTGAGGACCGCACCGCAGGCCCCAACGATGAGATCGCGTCAACTTGAAAGCGGTCCTCGGAGATCTTCGCCCTGCGCGAGCAGGCCTGGAAGGCCGCCCGTGTGCAAGAAGAGCACGTCCGCGCCGCGAGGGATTTGGCCGCGACCGATGGCCTGCGCGAGTCCGAAGAGCGCCTTGCCCGTGTAGACGGGATCGAGCACCAGGCCGGTCGCGCGAGCAATGCGCACGATGAACCGTTTCTGTTCGTCGGACATGATCGCGTACGCGGGTCCCTTGGCGCTGTCGTCGACGATGACGCGCGCCGCTCCGTCCGGTGCGACGACATCGGAGCTGCCTGGTTCGATGAACGCGATGGGAGGCAGCGTGGGATCGATTCCGCGAGCTTCGATGCCGATGCGTGCGATGGTCTTCGTGAAGTACGTGCGATCGTCGCACACGGCAAATGCCCACGTCTCGCGGGCGACGCCAAAGCGTGCAGCGCCGACTGCGACGCCGGCTGCCGTTCCACCCGATCCGCATGCGTGCGCAACGACGTGGAACCGCGGGGCGTTGCCTGCATTGTACACGGAGCCACCGTGCGCGTCGGCCGTCAGACCAAGGTCGATTTGCTCCTTCGTCTCGCGCATCGCTTCGACGTAGCCCATCGCACCGAGGCCGTTCGAGCCGCCTTCCGGCACGACGTACGCTGCTTCGCCCAATTCGGCGAGCTCGACGCGAGCTTGCTCCATCATGCCATCGCGGGCGCGATATTCATCGGGTGAGATGAAACGGATCTCGGCGCCCACGAGCTGGTCGAGCAGCACGTTCCCCGTGAGCTCGAGAGGCGTCTCGCGTGCGCGCGCCGGATCGGGCACGCGTAAGAAAAGAACGGACCTCAATCCGAGCGCGGCGCACGTGATGGCAGTGGCGCGCGCGTGGTTCGACTGAAGGCCACCGCACGTGATGACGGTCATCGCTCGCTTGGCGCGTGCATCGGCGAGCAAAAATTCGAGCTTGCGAATCTTGTTGCCAGCTTCGGCGCCGCCCGTCATGTCATCGCGCTTCAGCCAGATGCGCGCGCCGATGATCTCGTCGAGCACAGGCCGGCGCACGATCGGCGTTGGACCGTGAACGAGTGCGATTCGAGGAAGGCGCTCTGTCATCCGAGCGTAAAAAGTTTACCGTTGGCTTCGATGGTGGCGCCCTCGGCCACGTGGACTTCGAGCACGGTGCACGCGGCCTTTGCCTTGACCTCGTTCTCCATCTTCATGGCCTCGACGACGCACAGAGTTTGACCGGCAGCGACTGCATCCTTCGGGGCTACGAGGACGCGAACGATGCGGCCCGCCATCGGCGTTTTGATGATCTTGTCGCCGCCGCTTGCCGAACCTTTCTTCGCAGCGGCGGCCGCGCGCTGGCGCTCGGACTCCACGCGAACGTACGTTCGATGGCCGTTTGCGATGGCGCTGATCTCTGGCGGAGATCCTTCGGTGGTCAGATCGACCACGCGGGTGCCGACGCGGACGGAGAGCGTCCCGTTGAAGGCGACGACATCGACGGGCACCGGTTTTTCGCCGACGTGTACGTCGAGCTCGCCCGAAGGCAGCTCGATCACGTTCACGACGGTTGGAGACGTGTCGGGGTTGGGATCGAGATTCACGTAGTAGCGCATGCTTGAAGGCGACCTTCTTCTGAATTTCCTGGCTCGTCAAGCAAGTCGGTCAAGTTATTCTGGCTGCCTTCTCTTCTTTGGTTCCAAACCGAGCTCGCGCATGACGGCTTGCAGATCATCCCATGCTTGCTTTTTCGCGGTGGCCTGTTGCGGGCCCGGCCTGAGCAAATACGACGGATGGTACGTCGGCATCACGGGGATCTTTCCGCGGTAAAGCTTCCACTGTCCGCGCACCTTGGTGATGCCAAGCGTTGTCCCGAGGAGGGCACCGACTGCCGTGTTGCCGAGCGCGACGATCGCTTTTGGATCGACAATACTTAGTTGCTCATGCAGATACGGAATACAGGTGGCGATTTCATCCGGCTCCGGCCGGCGATTGTTGGGGGGACGGCATTTGATGATGTTGCAGATGTAGACGTCCTTTTCGGGATCGAGCCCCATCGCGAGGATCATGCGGTCGAGCAGTTGTCCCGCGCGGCCAACGAACGGGAGCCCTCGCTCGTCTTCATCGGCGCCCGGAGCTTCACCCACGAAGCAAAGTTTGGCCTCGGCGCTGCCGCGTGAAAAAACGGTGTTCGTGCGCGACTCGGAGAGCCGGCACTTCACGCAGCCGCTCACTTCTTTTGCGATGACGGGCAGAGAACGCGCGGGCACCGAAGTTGTCGTTGAACTCGAGGTCGTCGAACTCGAAGTCGTCGAAGGCGCTGGCGAAGCGACGCGTGCGAAGGTTACGGGCGTGGGTATGGTGGTCTGCTCCGCAAGCAATTGCTGCGGCTCTGCGTGTTGCAGCGCTTCCGGAGCGCGATACCTTGTGATGGGCGAGCTCGGGCTGCGCGGCATGCGGGGAACCCCGGTTGCGCCGGTGCTCTCTTGCCACTCGAGATAGGCGCGCAAGGATGCCGCGACCGCCGCGA
Organism: Polyangiaceae bacterium; assembly: GCA_009781005.1. Taxonomy (GTDB): domain Bacteria; phylum Myxococcota_A; class Polyangia; order Polyangiales; family Polyangiaceae; genus Labilithrix. The sequence goes on from WQYX01000019.1 coordinate 28,456, forward strand.
GCTCTTGCCGTGCCTCGTCGTCGGACATAGCTCTCGCTTACGGCGACCATGGATGCGAAGCAAGGTCGCTCGCAGGGAGCCACCGGCGCGCGAGTCGCGAGCGTGCTCTGCTAAGGTGGCGCGCGTGTCGCGGCTCTTTCTTTTTCTGATTCTCTGTCTTCCTATCGCCGCATTTTGCGCGTGCGAAGGTTGCAGGAGCCCAACGCCTCCAAAGAGCGACGGCACGGCGATCGTCGACACACCCACCGCTCGCCTTTTCCTCGTGTCGGATCTTGCGGGCGCGCTCGAACCGTGCGGGTGCGTGAAAGATCAACTCGGTGGGATGGACAACTTTGGCGCCCTGGTCCAAAACGAAAAGCCTGTCGCGAAGGGCACGGTCATCCTGACGTCCGGTCCACTCTTCTTCATGGACATGGATCTGCCGGCAGATCGCCGTTCGCAGGAGATCACCAAAGCCGAGACGATCGCCGGCTCTCTGAGAACGTTGAACCTCGCCGCCTTTGCCCCGGCGCGAAACGAGTGGGCTGCGGATCACGAGATCTTGCAGAAGCTGCGCGAGGAGAGCGGTGCAGCCATGCTCGCTGCAAACGTGACACCCACGCCCGGCACGTGGATCGTCAAAGACATCGGTGGCTTCAAGCTCGGTGTCATCGGCGTTGCCGCACCAGACAAGGCGAAGGTCCCGCTCGACGGCGTCACTTCGCAAGCCCCTGCGGACGCCGTTCGCGCGGGTGTCGATGCGCTGAAGAAAGATGGCGCCATGGCGATCGTCGTGCTCGCTGCGGTCGGTCGTGGCGAAGCCAAACGCATTGCCGATGTCAATCCGGATCTTCTGGCGATCCTCGTTGGCTCTTCGGGCAAAAGCGGAGATGGGAACACGAGAGCGCCGGGGGCCGAACGCGTTGGCGACGTGCTCATCGTCGAGACGGCGAACCACCTTCAGACCGTGGGCGTGCTCGATCTTCACGTGCGCGATGGCGGCCCTCCGGGTCTCATCAAGTTCGCGGACGCCACGGGCATCGAGCGCACGAGAAAGCGCGAGGAGCTGAACGAGCGCATTGGCGAGCTGCGCGTGCGCATTGCGACGTGGGAAACGGACAACACGATCGACAAGCGCGACGTCGATGCGCGCCGCGCCGATCTCGTCAAGCTCGAAGCTGAGCGCGACGCTCTTGACAAGGCGCCGCCGCCCGCAGCAGGAAGCTTCTTCCGGTATGCGATGCGCGACGTGCGCGACTACCTCGGCACCCACCAGGCCGTCAGGGCGCAGATGACTGCATATTACAAGCATGTGAACGAATCCAACAGGGCCGAGTTCGCCGATCGACGGCCCGTGCGGCCTGCGACGGGCGAGCCCGGTTACGTGGGCGTTGATGCGTGCACGAAGTGCCACGAGGATTCGCGGCAGGTCTGGAACGAGACCTCGCATGCGCGCGCGTACGCGACCTTGTCCAGCGCGTACAAGGAGTTCAATCTGGATTGCGTGAGCTGCCACGTGACGGGCTACGATCGCCCCGGCGGAAGCACGGTCACGCACGTGGACGGCCTGAAGAACGTGCAGTGCGAGGCGTGTCACGGACCCGGGCAGAACCACGCACAGAAGCCGAACGCCGTGAAGATTCCCGTCGCCAGGCCGGCGTCCAATGTTTGCGTGTCGTGCCACCGCCCGCCCCATGTCCACGCCTTCAACGCGCAGGCGAGGATGAACGAGATCCTCGGGCCGGGCCACGGCCGACCAAAGTGATACGTCGAATCTTTGCGCGGATGCGGGTGAGCATCGCGTCGCTTCCACCGGGAGCACGCGCGGCGCTCCTCGTCGCCTTCTTGCTCCACGCTTGCGGCATCTTCTGGGGAATGCCCGCATCGGACGCATGGGACAACGACGGAATCGCCCCGCGCGATTTTCTCCCGGGTCTTGCCGAGACGTTCGCGCCGGGCAGCTATTTCACCTATCCGCCGCTGCACCTTGCAATTCTCGCCGTGCTCACGCTGCCGGTCACGCTCGTGGCCGTCGTGCGCGCGAAGAGCATGAGTGTCCCCGACGTGCTCAGCGAGATCGTCGCGCCTTCGTACATGACGATGATGGCGATGACCGCGAGGTTCGTCGCACTCGGCATGTCGCTCGTGATCATCGTTGCACTCGCGAAGATCGCCCACGAGATTGCACCGCCCGAACGAAAATCGAGCGCAATGACATGGACGGCTTGGTTTTCGACGCTGGGCGCGCCATTCACGTTCTATTCGCACACGTCGAACCTCGACGTGCCGTACCTCTTCTGGGCGTCGCTCGCGCTCCTCTGGCTGACGCGCGCCATTGTTCGCCGCGAGCCGAGAAGGCTCCGCACCTTTGCGCTGCTCGCCGCGTGCGCCGTCGCCACCAAAGATCAGGCGTACGCCGTCTTTCTTTACGGAGCCCCCGCAGCACTTTTCCTCTGGATCGCGCTCGATCGATGGGCACGCGACAACGTGCGATCGATCGGAAAGGAGCTCGCGATCGGCGGGGCGATGGCGGCGCTCTTTCTCGCCTTCGTCGATGGCGCCATCACCAACCCGTCGGGCTTTCGCAAGCGCGTTGCGTTCCTCTCGGGAGCCGCGAGCCAAGACTTCGCGACGTATTCGAAGGACGCTGCGGGTCGGTGGTTCGCGCTCGTCGATACGGTGCATGCATTTTACACGCACTATCCGATGGGACTCGCCGTCTTCGTGATGTTGGGTCTCGGCTACGCCGTCTATGCCGGGCGTAAGCAAGGTCGCCGAATGCTCGTCGGCGCGCTCGTTCCCGGCCTCGCGGCGCTTTCGTTTACACTCGCTTTCAACCTCGTCGCGCGTCGTGTGGAGGAGCGCTTCACGCTCCCGCAGATGCTCTTCATCAGCGTCTACGGCGGCCTCGGTATGTCGCTTTTGTGGACCTCGGCGATCGCGCGCACGCTCGCGCGCGCCGTCGTCCTTGTCGCGATCGGTTTCGGTCTCCACCGCGCAATGAGCGTCGACGCGATGCTCTTGCGCGAACCGCGCTACGAGACCGAGGCGTTCCTCCGCGCACACGTCAACCCAGGCGACACCATCGAAGTGCACGGCCTCGGCACGTATCTGCCCCGCTTCCCGTCGTGGGCAACGGTCACGCGTGTCGGTCCCGATTCAACCGCCAAACGCGGAATTCTGCCGGGCGTCCGCGAGGTGCAGGCGACGCTCACGGACGTAGCCGCGCGCAGTCCACGATGGATCGTTGTCAGCTCTTGCTACGTCTGGCGTTTCGGAGAGCGCGACGACATGCCATGGCGGGCGACGTCAGGGCGCATTGTGCCGACAACGCAACGGCGCGACAACAACGACGAAGATGCCGTGCATTTCTTCCACGAGCTCTTTGGGCAGCAGCTCGGCTACCGCGTCGTGAACGACGCCTTCGTACCCGGCGACGGTTTTTTCCCTCCCGTCTATATGCACGGAAGTCTTGGGTGTCGCGTGTTCACCTTCGAACGCGACTGAACCGCGTTGAGCCCGCTACTCTTCGCCTTCTTCGCCGGCGGGTTCGTCGTTGTCGTCCTTGTCGTCGGGTGCGCTTTCGATATCCGGCAACGCGATGGTGTCGAGCGCTTTGTCGAGTTCAGCGCGCCGCGCGACGAAGGCATCGCGATCCGATGCCGGTAAGACGCGCACGCCATCCAGCTTCAGCGTTAGGGGATCGATGAAGACGCCATCCCTCTTCACTGCAAAGTGCAAGTGCGGGCCTGTGGCACTCCCTGTTTTGCCGACGTAACCAATGAGTTGGCGCGGCTCGATGTGCTGGCCCGCGTGCAAGCCCGTGACGAAGCGCGAGAGGTGACAGTACCCCGTCCTTAGACCATTCGCGTGATCGATCTGAATCATGTTTCCGCATCGTCCGCCGTCACCTACTGTCGCGACCGTCCCCGCGCCGGCTGCGAACACCGGCGTGCCCGTGGATGCACCAAAGTCGACGCCGTTATGCGGCAAGATCGTGTGCAAGACGGGGTGCATACGCCTCGGATTGAAGCGCGAAGTAATGCGCGCGAACGGCAATGGTGAGCGGAACGTGCCGCGGTAAGGTCGTTGGCCTCTGGCGTCGTAGAACGCGAGCCGCGCCGGACGCCGCCTGGTGCCCTCGTTCTCGTAACCGTAGATGCGCAAAGTTACACCGGACCTCGGCACGAATTCGAGCGCGCTCACGCGATAACGCGCAAATTCGCCCTCGACCCAATCTTCGGTGCCGATCACGCGAATGCGAACACCAGATTTCAACGCGGTGAGATCGATATGGCCTTCGAGCGCGTCGTCGATGGCTTCGATGGCCTCCTCGCGCAGACCCGCAGCGGCCACTGCCTTGCCAACATCGGTGCCGATGACGATGGCCGAAGCAATCCTCCGGTGCTCAACATGAAGATCGAGCTTTTTCGTATTGAGACGCTTCGTATTCTCGTCGATCCTGGCTTGCCACACGTCGACCGGTGAAGCGATGAACTCGAAGGCGACGATGGATCCGTTCGATCGATCACGCGCGAGAAGGAACGACTCCTTCGGTGTGTGGTCTTCCTTTGGCGCCGCGGACGAGTTTTTCCGCTCCGGCCGATCGATGCGGAGGGTGCCGTCGAACGCGCGCGCGAGCCGCTTGATCTCCGTTCGCGCAACACCGGCCTGCACGAGAGCCGTGGAAAGGGATCTCTTGAAGGACCCTTCGATGATCTCGATTCCGGGATCGGACTTCATGGTCACGACGCGCCAGACTTTGATGAAGGGTGCACCCGCGTCCACAGGGGCGGCGAAGGGTGGCGCGGCGTCGGCTTCTTTTGGCGCCGGTGCCGCCGAAGGCTCCGTTGTAGTCACCGTCGCGATGTTGCCCGCGCGTGGCAACTCTGCATGACGTGGTGCGAAAAGAACGAGCAAGCCGCCGGCCAGGACGAGCCCGCCCATGACTCCAACGGCGACGCGCTGGCCTCGATCGAGACCGCGCTCGATTTGCCGCGATGTCGTCGCGCCAACTTGAAAGCGGTCGAGCACGTGCGGTGTGGTTCCTGCGGGCGGCGTCCTCTCGCTCTCGTCGCTCACGGCGCAACGGGCATAGTCGCAGGTGGACGCTGCGACAAGTCGCTGAGCGGGAAAGTCCCTCCCCGAGCGTTTCAATCGTCAATAAGGTGTATTCAAATGACGATGAATGAGCGCGTGAAACAACTCCTCGTCCTCGGGCGCGAGCACTACGAAAAGCGCGAATTCGACAGGGCCGAGCAGATGCTTCGCCTGGTTCTCGAAGAAGAAGATCGCTGCGCCGACGTTCACGACATGCTGGGGATCATCGCGCACTCTCATGGAGACTTCCGAGTTGCGGAGAGTCATTTCGAGCGCGCACTCGAGATCAACCCGGCATATACCGAGGCGGCACTGAATCTCGCGGTCACGTACAACGATCGTGGCAAGTACGACAAAGCGCGTGAAATCTACACGCGTATCAAGAAAGGGCCTGCAGACGCTGCGTTCGGTCTCGATCCGTTCGTGCGAGGCAAGATCGCCAACATGCACGCTGATCTCGGCAAGGCCTACCATGACGCGGGGCTCATTCACGAAGCCATCGCCGAGTACGAAAGGGCAACGCTACTTTGCCCCGAGTTCGCGGATTTGCACGTAAGGCTCGGGGTGCTGCTTCGCGAGGTCAATGATTTGTCGAATGCGCGCGTGCACTACGAAGCGGCGTTGAAGGCGAAGCCGGCGTATGTTCCTGCGCGCGTGCAGTTGGGTGTGACGCTGCTCGCGCTCGGCGACGCGGTTGCCGCGGAGGAGCAGTGGAAGCAGGTGATCAAGGTGGAGCCAGACAACTCGCAGGCGAAGATGTACCTGCGAATGCTCGATCGGAATCGCAGCGACAAGCCACCGACCGTTTGAGAGCGAGGGGCGCGCACGACAAGCGACAACTTCTTCGTCGCACGGCGGGCGCGGCGTGGCGCAGACTCAAAGGCGGTGAGCTTACGCCGAGGCGCGCCGCGCTGAGCATCGCTTTGGGGCTCGCGATCGGAGTCACGCCGCTCTGGGGCCTGCACTGGCTCATCGTCGTCGCCGTGTGCGTACCATTTCGTCTCGATGCACCTCTCGCGTATATCGCCGCGAACGTGTCGCTTCCATTCGTCGCGCCGTTCATCACGTTCGCGGAGCTCGAGATCGGTGCACGCGTGATTCGTGGCGCGTGGCTCGCGCTCACCCCCGAGCAAGCACGGCATATCGACATCGCAACCATGCTCGTCGAGGGCGTCGTCGGCACGGTCTTCCTCGCCGTCGGCTTCGCGGCCGTTGGCGGGTTGCTCACGTATGCCTTCGTTGCGTGGCGAAGGGCGGCGCGTGCCGCCCCGAGATGAAAAGGTATTCCCAGATTGCGGCATTCTGGCTTAGTTTCGCGAGCGCCATGAGGGTTGGAGTGCTCACCGAGCAGCGTGCGTCCGAGAAACGCGTGTCGATCGTGCCAGATTCGGTCAAGCGTCTCGCACAAAAGAAAATCGAAATCGTCGTCGAGAAGGGCGCCGGAGCAAAAGCCCTTGCGAGCGATGCGGACTACGAGAAGGAGGGCGCGAAGGTGGTCTCGTCGGCGGCCGACGTCCTTCAGGCAGCCGACGTCGTCATGCGCGTGCAGGTACCATCCCAAGACGAAGTTTCTCTCCTTCGTGAAGGTTCGGTGCTCGTCGCGCCGCTCGTCCCGCTCGTCAACCATGATCTCGTTCGGTCGCTTGCCGCGCGCAAGATCACGGCGCTCGCACTCGACGCGATCCCGCGCACGACGCTCGCGCAGATGATGGACGTTCTCTCTTCGCAAGCAACCGCTGCCGGCTACCACGCCGTGGTTCTTGCGGCGACTGCGCTTCCGCGCTTCTTGCCCATGCTCATCACCGCAGCAGGAACCATCGCTCCCGCAACGTTGCTCGTTCTGGGCGCGGGCGTCGCGGGCCTCTCCGCCATTGGCACGGGCAGGAGGCTTGGCGCGCGCGTCGAGGCGTTCGATGTTCGCAAAGTTGCCAAGGAGCAGGTCGAGAGCCTGGGGGCGAAGTTCGTGGAGGTCGACGCAGACGCGGACGCCGAGGCAGCGGGGGGCTACGCCAAAGAGGTCTCCGACGCGTACAAGGCGAAGCAGGCCGAGGTGCTCGCGCGTCACGTTGCGCGCGCGGACGCGATCATCTGCACCGCGCTCATTCCGGGCAAGCGCGCTCCTGTGCTCGTGACAGAAGACATGGTCGCGTCCATGAAGCCGGGCTCCGTCATCGTCGATCTCGCTGCCGAGCAAGGTGGCAACTGCGCTTTGACGGAGGCAGGAAAGACCGTCACGAAACATGGCGTCAACATCCTTGGCGCCGAGAATTTGCCGAGCCAAATCGCCGTTCACGCAAGTCAAATGTGGTCGCGCAACATGGAAAAGTTTCTCTTACACGTGTCGAAAGGGGGCGAGCTCCAGTTGAACGACGCCGACGAGATCGTCCGCGGCTGTCTCATCACGCAGGGCGGTGAGATCGTAAACGATCGCGTTCGCGACGTGCTCGGGCTCGCAAAACTCGAAAGGCTCGCAAAGAAGGAAGAGACAGCCAAAGAGGATGCAACGAAAGGAGGTGCAGCGTGAGCAGCGACCAACTTCTCTTCATTTTCCATCTCTACGTCTTCGCTCTCGCGGGGTTCGTTGGCTACCAGGTCATCTCGCGTGTCCCGCCGCTTCTTCACACACCGCTCATGAGCGGCACGAACGCCATCAGCGGCATCTCCCTCGTTGGTTCGCTCGTGGCCGCCGGCAGCAAGCATGATCTGCTTTCGTCGGTTCTCGGTTTCGTTGCCGTGACGTCCGCGTCGATCAACGTGATCGGTGGCTTCATGATCACAGACCGAATGCTGCGCATGTTCCGCAGAAGCCCCGCGCCCTCGAGCGCGAAGAAGGATTGAAGATCATGGCGCCTTTGGAGCTGCTCATCGAGCTCGCGTATTTCGTCGCGTCCATTCTCTTCATCCTCTGCCTTCGTGGCTTGTCTTCGCCGGAGCAGGCACGTCGAGGCATCTTCTACGGCGAGCTCGGCATGCTCATCGCGGTCGTCGCCACGCTCGCCAAGAGCGAGATCGTCTCGTACGAGTGGATCATCGCTGGCATCGTGCTCGGCGGAGCGATCGGCACCGCCATCTCGCTCCGCATCCCCATGACGAAGATGCCCGAGCGAATCGCGTTCAGCCACGCGTTCGGCGGTCTTGCGACGTCGCTCGTCGGCGTCGTTGAATTTCACAAGCTGAAAGGGATCACCGCCACCACCGCCATACTCGCGGGCGAAGGCGGTCACCACCTCGACCGGATCACGATGACCGCGCTCGGCTTCGAGGTCTTTCTCGGCGGGATCACGTTCACCGGTAGCATCATCGCGTTTGGCAAGCTTCAGGGGATCATCACCGGTGCGCCGGTGACTTGGCGTGCACAGAACGTCATGAACATCGGCGCATTCTTCGGCGCGCTCGCTTTGCTCCTCTACCAAGTCGTGTTGCCGAGCACGGCGCCCGTCTGGATGTTCTTCACGCTGTACGCAACGGGCCTCGCGCTCGGTATCCTCGCTGTTCTTCCCATCGGTGGCGCGGACATGCCCGTCGTCATCTCGCTGCTCAATTCCTACGCAGGTCTCGCCGCATGCGCGATGGGCTTCGCGTTGGATAGCAAGATCCTCATCATCTCCGGTGCGCTCGATGGCTCGAGCGGCTTCCTCCTCTCGATGATGATGAGCAAGGCGATGAACCGATCATTTTCGAACGTGATCTTCGGCGCGTTCGGAACGGGTGACAGCGGTGGAGTCGCGCAGCTCGGGCCCGCGAGGAGCTTCAATGAAGCCACGGTCCAAGATGCCGCCGCCGTGCTTCAGGCTGCGCAGTCGGTCATCGTGGTGCCGGGTTACGGCATGGCCGTCTCGCAAGCCCAGCACGCGGTGCGCGATCTCGCTGCTGCACTCGAGAAGAACGGGACCGAAGTCCGTTACGCCATCCACCCCGTGGCCGGTCGCATGCCAGGGCACATGAACGTGCTGCTCGCCGAGGCCAACATCTCTTACGATGCGCTCTTCGATCTCGACATGATCAACGACGACTTCGCACGCACCGATGCCGTGCTCGTCGTGGGTGCCAACGACGTCGTCAACCCCGCGGCGAAGACGGATAAAACAAGCCCCATCTACGGCATGCCCGTCTTCAATGTTGAACAGTCACGCAGCGTGATCGTCCTCAAGCGAACCATGAACCCAGGGTTCGCTGGTGTTGAAAACGAGCTCTTTTTCCAACCGAACACGATGATGGTGCTCGGCGATGCGAAGAAGACGATTCAGGGGCTCGTCGCCGAAGTCAAAGGCGGGAGTCACTAAGAGCGTGTAGGGCAGCCTGCTGCGCGAATCGATTTGTCGGTTGGGCGCTGCGGTGCCTGCGCATGTACGAAAAGTACACTTACGCGGGCTCCTCGCGCTCCGCCCTAGCCTCGATTCGCTCGCAACGGCTGGTAAACATGCTCTAAGAGCGTGTAGGGCAGCCTGCTGCGCGAAATCGATTCGTCGGTTGGGCGCTGCGCTCCGTGCTCAAAGGCCTTAAGCCTGTTCCGCCCGGTGCTCGCGCTCCGCCCTAGCCTCGATTCGCTCGCGACGGCTGTAGAACACGCTCTAAGACACGTTCTGGCAATCATGTGCATCATGCACGCAAGATCGGGTGCAAACGCAAGAGTCGGTGAAATGTGAGATGTCCAAGCTTGCGAGCGAACGGCCCGCAGCTAGGAAGGCCGAGTGAGGGATACTACACGTATCTTGAACGAAACCGACCGACGATGCGGGCCGTGCAGCCGCAAGATTGGGCACCTCACGCGGCTGCGCCGGTGACGTCTGCGATGGCGGGGCCACTGGAGCGTTCTCGCTCGGAGTTTACGACGTCAAGGAGCTCGGCTTTCGTCGCGTAACCGAGTTCGAGGAGCGCGCGCATATAGCCATCTATATAGCCATGAGCGCGCGCGAGCCTTCCATACTGCTGACCGGATGCCTTTGCCATGAAGACATCCGCGAGCATGGTCCGGAGCTCCGTCAACATCTCCACCTTCGATTTCATACGCGCCTCCATCCTGCGTTCGGTATCGGAGTGCGCACGCGCGGGCCAAGTTTTCATGAATCCCAGCACCATGAAATAGTGGTGGCAAGACACGCGTTCGGCTACACGAGGGCTCCAACATGGCGGAATCCGAGACGGAGACGCCTGCAAATGCCGTGACCGAAAACGAAACGACCGCAGCAGCACCGTCAACGACAGAAGACGAAACCACGCAGCCTGAGAGTGTCGTCGAGACGAACACGCGAACGGGTGGCCCCCTTGCAGCATTCGAGGCCGTTTCGCGTTCCGCCCGTCTTGCCGATCTCGTGGCGATCGCGCGGGCGATCATCTCAGAGGCGGCAAAGGCGCGACGCACCGAGTGGAATTTCGTCGCGAAGGTCGCGGCAGCGGCCGACGACGCGAAGCTACCACGTGCCGATGTCGAAACTCCGTTCGGCAACGCGCTCAAAGTGCTCGGATCCGGCCCTGATGACGAAGCCGAACGTGCGCTTGCCTGCGCGCTTGCAGCTCACGCCGTCGTTGGGGCACGTCGCGACGAGGACGATCGCACTGCGAGCGATGTCCTCTGGCTCGCAACGCACTCCCCTTTCGACGCAACCTCGCTACTCGACCGCGCGCTCGGCGCCGACGCGGACCATCTCTGGATCGCCATCGCCGATCGCGTGAAGCGCGTGCTCGTCGGCAAAGGTGCCGCTCTCCGTCGCGCCGAAATCATCGTTGCGTGTGCGGCGCTCACGAGCGCGACATCTTCACGTGCCCGCGCTCTGTCGCGCGAGCTCGTGACGTCCACGAAGGATCCGGTTCTCGTGCGCATCCTCACCGGCGTCGAAGATATCCCGGAGGTACGCCTCGAGGGTGAAGTCATGCCTGTGCCACGCGGTCCCATCGCGACCACGCTCCTCGCGCTGAGTGGTGTGCTCTTCGTCATTCACGGTGCACGACTCTTTGCGCGCCTTGCGCTCGGGTACGAACGCCCCGCGGAGCTCGTCGTATCAGCCCGCGGCGTTCGCCTCCATGCACGCACGCGAATGCTTGGGCGCACGCTGCGTGATCGCGAGCACGTCATCGTGCGCGCTGGCCTGCTCCGCGTCGTGCGCGAGGTGCGTTATCCGCGCGCGGCGTTCTATGCGGGGCTTCTGGCGCTCGCCTTCGGCAGCTGGCTCGGTGTCCGCGCGTTGATGGATGGCGTGCGCGCCGCGTCGCCGTCGCTTTTGCTCGCGGGGCTCGCCATCATTGCACTCGGCATCGCCGCCGATTTCGTCCTCGGCAGTCTGCTTCCTGGCACGCGCGGACGCTGTCGCATCGCGTTCGTGCCGCGCGTCGGACGGACGCTGTGCATTGGCAACGTGGACGCCAAGCGCGCCGACGAGGCACTCGCAAGCACACTTAGACCGTAGCATCCACATCGTGTGGGACGTGCTAGCGTGCGCGCGATGACGCAGCAGAAAAACCGCTTTGATGGCTGGTTTCCGCCGCTGCTTGTCGTGACGACCGGGCTCATCGTCGCCACGATCTACGTCGCATTCGTTCGCGCACCCATCGAAGCGCGCATGGGCATCGTTCAGAAGATTTTCTACTTCCACGTCCCGAGTGCCTACTCGATGTACGTCGGCGCGATTGCCTGCTTCGTTGGCTCGGTGGGTTACTTGCTCAAACCAACGGACGCGCGCGACGCATTCGCTCGCGCCGGAGCCGAAATCGCGATTGTGTTCGGCGCCATCGTGCTCGTCACGGGTCCCTTATGGGCTGCCAAGGCGTGGGGATATTTCTGGACGTGGGATCCGCGGCTAACAACGGCGATGCTGAGTTGGTTATTGTACGTCGCATACGCCGTGCTGCGGGCATTCGCGGGGGATGGTCCTGGCGAGAGCCGTTTCGCGGCGGCTCTCGGCATTCTCGGCGCCGCAAATCTTCCCATCATCCATTACAGCGTTCAGAAATGGGGTGGGCAGCATCCCGTTGTCGTTGGCAGCGGCGGTGGTGGGCTTGCCGACCCTGACATGAAGCTCGCCTTCGCTCTCGGAATGATCGCCTTTACCTTCTTCTCCATCACGCTTCTCTGGGCGCGCACGCGGCTCGAAATCATCAAGAGCCGCCTCCTGCGCGCAGAAGAAGACGCCATCGACCTCGGTCTCGATGATCGGACGGAGATATGATGGAAAGCCAGCCAACCCAAGAGAGTCGATCGACCGAATTTGCTCCTGTTGAAGGCGGCACCGAGCAATACAAAGGTGGAACGCTGCTCGTCGCCGCATACGTGCTCCTGTGGCTCGTGCTCATGGGATATTTGTTTATGCTCTGGCGCAAGCAACGGGCATTGGGGCGGCGCCTCAGCGATCTCGAAGCCGCCATGGATCGCGCAGCCGCGGCCGCGGGGGAATCTTCCGCAAAGGCGCGCGAGACGGCGAATCAACCATGAACATGCCGGGACCGGAGCACCTTATCTTCATCCCCGGTGTTCTGCTCATCGGCATCGTCATTGGCTGGATTGTCGGCGGCCGGGCTGCGCGTGAACATATGGCCGCCAAACAAAAGCGCGCCCGGGAGTGACAAGTCCGCGTTGCCGTGCAAGCTTCGGGGCATGATCGACTTCGAACTCACCGAGGAAGAGCGAGCCCTCATTGACACGGCCAAGCGCTTTGCCAAAGAGCGTATTCTCCCCGTGGCTGCGGAGGCCGACCGCAAGTCCGAATTCCCGCGCGAAGTCTTCAACGAGGCATGGAAATTAGGACTCGCGAATCCCACGCTCCCAGCGGAATATGGAGGAGCGGGGCTGTCCGATCTCGATTCGGCAATGATCACCGAGGAGCTCGCCTACGGCTGTAGCGGTATCCAAACCAGCGTGACGGCGAACACTCTTGGCATGACACCCATCAAGCTTGCGGGCAGCGAAGAGCAAAAGAAAAAATATCTCGGCTGGCTCGTGAGCGAACCTATTTTCGTGAGCTATGCAACCACCGAACCCGGCGCGGGCAGCGACGTCGCAGGAATGCAAACGCGCGCCACGAAGCAGTCCGACGGAAGCTATGTCTTGAACGGCACCAAGGCGTGGATCACGAATGCGAACTTCGCCAGCTTTTACGTGATCTTCGCAACGGAAAATCCGGAGCTCCGTCATAAGGGCATTGGCGCATTCATCGTGCATCGCGATCAAAAGGGCCTGTCCGTTGGCAAACACGAAGACAAGCTCGGTCAGCGTGCAAGCGACACGGCCATGGTCATGCTCGACGGCGTCGTCGTTCCTCCGTCGCAGGTGCTCGCACCGCCGGGCCATGGCTTCAAGGTGGCCATGGAGACCTTCAATCAGACGCGCCCCGATATCGGTGCAATTGCGGTTGGCATCATGCGTCGCTGTCTCGACGAGTGCGTCGCGTATGCGAAGGAGCGCAAGACCTTCGGCACACCAATTGCCAATCACCAGCTCGTTCAAGCCATGATTGCGGAGATGGCCATTCGCATTCAGGCAACGCGTCTGCTCGTTCACAAGGCGGCATGGAGTCTAGATAAGGGGATTCGTGATCCGCTCACGTCGAGCTGTGCGAAGGCCTACGGTGCGGACGCAGCCATGCAGTCTGCCATGGATGCGGTGCAGATTTTTGGCGGCAATGGTTACGTCAAAGAATACCCTGTCGAGAAATTGATGCGCGACGCCAAGATCCTTCAAATTTACGAGGGGACGGCGCAGATCCAGCGCGTAGTCATTGCCAGGCAAGTTTTAGAGCATGTTTACGAGCCGTCGCGAGCGAATCGAGGTTAGGGCGGAGCGCGAGGAGCCCGCGCAAGCGTACTCTTCGTACGTGCGCAGGCACCGCAGCGCCCAACCGACGAATCGATTCGCGCAGCAGGCTGATAAACATGCTCTTAGGTTGAATCTCCAAGCAAAGACGATTGCGGCGATGCTCCTCGTTGGATTGGGCACTGCGGGAGCATGCTCGCTGAACGCGCCACGAGATATCGTTCCTGAGTCGCACGACATTCATGAGACCAGCACGCAAAACGACAGCGGCGCGGCCGTGCCGCGTGACGGATACGTGTATGTTGCAACTCGAGCGCACGCCGTCGTGGGCGTGGTGGGGGCCAGGCAGATCACAGTCCCCGAAGCTTCCCGCATCGCCGATCTCATCGCCAATGAGCTCGAATCGTGCGCCGTAAGCAAGGAGCGAGACGGAACGCTCGCCGTGGGTGCAGCGAGCCTCGTGCTCGTTGCGACAGCGCGTGGGACTGTCGTGAGCGATCTGCGTCTCTCACCGGGGGGGCCGGTGGCTGCAAACGCCCTCGAGTGCCTTGTGGCCCCGGTGCGCACCATTCAATTACCGAGCACTGATGCAGGGATCACCGCGCTCGCCTTGGACGCCACGTGGAACCCCGCTGTTGTTGACCACAAGGCACCGCCGTAAATGCAACCAAGTTGCATTTACGGCGAGCCTTATATCTCGACCGCTTTCAAGTTGAAGGCCCCAACGATGAGATCGCGGCAAATCGAAAGCGGTCGCTACTGCGCGGGTCGCGCGCATCGCGCGCCGAACTTGCCGTACTGGAACGTCACCTGAAAGGAAGCCCCGCCTTCGTACTGGTGACCCTCCCACGACCGGCCAATGGCAGTCGTTGATGGAATTCCGGTGTAGTGCGTTCCTGTCCCGTCCTTGCCTGAGCGCGTGCACGTGGCCGCGCCTGGTGCGGGAGCCCCTGAGAAATCACAGAAGTCGCTTCCCGTTCCGGTAAAGTCGCCCGTGTATTCGACCATGTTCGCGAAGAGATCCATCCAGCTTTCGCCGTTGGCTTGTTTGGCTGACGCATCGTCGACCATGCGTCCTGGCGCGGCGATGAGCGATTCGTTGTCCAGCGATTTGTCGATGCCGAGCGGGAATTCGTAGAAAGTACCGGCTCCGTCTTCAGCAACGTTATAGAGCGTGTTTTGGCAGGTGAAGCCGCCGTTGCCGTAGATGCCGTTGCACCAGTTGTAATTCGGGCAGGGTTTGCCCAGGCCTCCGGCGCAGACGTTCGCTGCGGGAAACGGGTACGAATTCGTCGCCACGGTCCACACGTCCTGATAATCGGCTTTCAGTGCGAGCTCACCGCCGTCCCATGCGCAGAACGCCGCATACATGATTGGCATGGCGCAATTGAGTGACTTTTCGTCCGAAACCAACCGTGAAATCGGCCGTGTTGGAATTCCGTATTCTGAGAGATGTGCTGGATCCTGCCAATACGTGTTTGCGCTGTAGTTGCCCTCGCCGTTGTAGCAGCCTCGAATGCCGGCGTAGTTGTCGATGTCGATCGCCATGTGCGCCGTGAGACCAAGATCGCCTGACTGCGCTTGCGGATAAATAGACTGCAAAACGGGCGCATTTTTTATGAAATTCGCGAGCTGCGAGGTTGGATTCGCTACCACGAACGCACCAACCCACGAGCGAATGTTCGGACCTGCCTGCGTAAGGAAGGTGCGGAAGCGCCCCGAGGTGATCTCGTACTTGTCCAGACGACGCGTTGTGCGTGTTGGTAGCGGAAGCGACTTGCAGCACGAATCGTGAACGGCGCCCGCGCTGCCCGTTTCCCCTGCACCGCAGGACGTGATACCGGCCACCTCCGCCGTGTTGCATGAAGGCGCCACGCACTCGCCTGCCGGCGAGCACGCGCCCGTCGCGCAGTCGCCGTTCACCGCGCATTTCTTCGAATCTTTGCAGCGCGGCGCCGTGTACGTGAAGTCCCCATCCGTGACGCCGCTGCCTCCGCAGTCGACGTCCGACTCACCGCCGTTCTGCACGTTGTCGGCTGCCGTTGGCTGTACGCACACCGAATCCGTGCACGCGAGGGCGAGGCAGTCGTTGTTCTTCACGCACGTTTTGCCGAATGTGCAGCCAGGTGCATTCGGACCGCCGCAATCGATATCCGTCTCCCCTTGATCCTTCTTGCCGTCGGTTGCGCTCGGCGCGGCGCACTCGCCACTCTTGCAAACGCCTTCGCAGTCGTCGTCGAGCACGCATGCCTGTCCGGCCGTGCAAGGCTGGGCATCTTTTACCGAGCCACCGCAGTCGACGCCGGTTTCGCCGCCATTGCGCTTGCCATCTGCATGCACGTCGGCGGGCGGCGCGGCGCAGATCTTGTCGCAATAATCCGATGAGCAATCGGCCGCAGACTGGCAAACGTCGCCGTCGGCGCAGAGCGCCGACAGACCGACGCCGCACGTCTTCTGCGCGATCGGGGCGCATATACTGTTTGTGCAATCGCCGCTCGTGCACTCATCCTCACTCTGGCATGACGAACCGTCGCACAGTTTGAGCGACGACTCGGCCTCCGTTTCGGCCCTGCACGGAGTGGCGATTGCATTGCACTTTCCTGCCACGCATGATCCGACGTTGCAGTCGTCATCGATGGTGCAGCTCTCTTGATCGGAGCATTTGCGAGCCGCCGACGCGCCGCACGCGTTGTTGTCGCTCGCATCCACGCCCACGTTGTTCGCGTTCGTGTGATTCGAATCCGCGCGGTTTGAATCCGTGTCGCTCGGATTTGATTTCGTATCGTTCGAGCTCCCCCCACACGACGCCGCCGCGATCACGAGTCCCAGTAGACTTCCAAGCCAAGGACGTTTCACGATGAATTGTCTCCTGACGAAAGCCTATGAGAATTTGTCGCAGCGCAACAAGTTGTCCATCCTGGGCTCGAGTGTGGATAGGACTCCTTAGGGCTCCTTCTGTAGGTTGAAATGCCATTGATATTTCGGTGATTGGCTGTCCAGTTACAAGCACACGGCCGTGATCCCAGCGATCACGGAACACGCATTCATACCTTTGGGGCCCGTTCAGCACACGCAACCGCGCTGTTTAGGCCTTGGCGGCGAGCTGACCGCAGGCAGCGTCTACGTCGCCGCCGCCGCTGTAACGCTTGTGAGTGAAGATCCCTCGTGCGGCAAGCACATCGCGAAACGCGGTTTCAATCCGAGTCTCCGTGCGCGCGAAGGGATCCGCCGTATCGCTCTTGATAGGGTTGTACGGAATGATGCTGATGCGAGGATGGCGTCCCGTCTTCTCTCGAAATGCAATGACTCGATCCGCGAGCGACGCAGCGTCTTCGGGTTGATCGTTGACGCCAGCGAGAAGCGTGACAGCCCACATCGGAGCAAGTCCCGTGAGCATCGTGTGCTCGGCAGTCGCCTCGAGAACCTCGTCGAGCGAGTGCACGCGATCCATTGGCATGAGCCTGCGCCGAACGTCGGCCCGAGCCGAGCCAAGCGACAGCGCAAGGCGAACCCTCGGCGCTTCTCGCGCGAGGCGCCGGATGCCTGATGGTAGTCCCGCGGTGGAGACGGTGATCGCCCGTGCATCGATCGCGAGCGCGCTGGGATCTTGCATGACACCGATGGCACCAAGAACGCGATCGAGGTTTGCGAGCGGCTCGCCCATGCCCTGAAAGACAACGCCGTGTACGCGCATGCCGGGAGAAAGTGCACGCCGCACAATCCGAACTTGTTCGACGATCTCCCAAGTCTCGAGATTTCGTGACAGCCCCATGCTTCCTGTTGCGCAGAATGCGCAAGCGAGCGCGCACCCAACTTGTGAGCTCACGCAGACGGAGAAACGCGATTGGTGCTCGAGTGGAATGCGCACGGTCTCGACGACGTGGCCGTCCGTCGTTCGCAGCGTGTACTTCACGAACGGGTCGATTTGACTTCGGCGCTCGGAGAGGATCTCGAGCGCGGGAACGAAACCTCTCTTCATCACCGTTTGCCGCGAGGATCGGCGAATGAGCGAGCTCGGCGTTGAGATGGTCTCGTCGCGATGGACTTGTGCGATGATCCTCCTTGCGTCGGCGAGCGGCAGTTCACCCATCGCCGCACAAAGTTCCTCCGGGCGGAGTCCTTGGAGCGGAATCTTTGGCAGCGCGTCCCCCGTCATCCGGGCCATCCAGGCCCGCGTAGTTAGCAGACCCGTGTGCTACCGTGGCGGCGTCTTGTTCGGATTCAGCTTCTTCGAGCTCATCGTGGTCATCGTGGTGGCGCTCGTCGTCATCGGACCGAAGGATCTGCCGAAGATGCTGCGCAAGCTCGGACAGATGGCGAGCAAGCTTCGCCGCATGGCGTCGGATTTGCGTGCGGAGAGCGGCATTGACGAAGCGCTGCGCACCGAAGGACTCGCCGACGACATCGCCGAGATCCGAAAGCTTGCTCGTGGCGAGCTCGATGCCGTGCAGAGAGCCGCAACGATCGACGTCACGGATGCAGTCTACACACAACCGGCTGTGTATCGGGATGACGTTGTCGTTGCGCGTTCGCGCGAATATCCGCGCGACGGAGTCGACACGTTCGGTGCGCTACCCGACAACGCGATCGTCTACGCGGAGGGATTGCCAAAGTCCCCACTTGGTCGCGATCCACTTTATGTGCTCGGTGACGAAAATGCCGTTTTGCCCGAGGACGCGGCAAAAACGGGCGACGCGGAGACAGGCGACCGAGAGGACGCTGAGGCTCGCTGATGTCGACCGATCTCGCCCCTTCACGCAAGAGCAATCCCGACGACGAAAACCCCACTCACGTCGAACCCGAAGGCGACGTGAAGATGACGATTTGGGAGCACCTCGCGGAGTTGCGCACCCGCCTCGTGCGTGCAGCCATTGCCATGTTCGTGGGAGCCATTGTTTGTTGGATCTTCCGTGAGAAACTCCTTTCGTGGCTCTCCGCGCCGTACATGGTCGCGTGGCGTGACAAGTTCCCGAACGATCCGCCGGAGCTGCAGACGCTCGCGCCCGCCGACGCATTTGTAAACTACATGCAATTGTCGCTCGTGGGGGGTGTGGTGCTCGCCGCCCCCATCATCTTCTACCAATTGTGGGCATTCATCAGCCCGGGCCTTTACGCGCGCGAAAAGCGCTACATCATTCCGTTCGTCCTCTTTTCGACGAGCCTATTCCTCGCGGGTGTTGCGTTTGCTTATTACGTCGCATTCCCATTTAGCTTCCAGTATTTCTTTTCCCTGCTCGGCGACGTCGGCGGCGTCAAACTCACGTCGCGCCCGACCATGGAGTTTTATCTCGATTTCACGACTCGAATGCTCCTGGCATTCGGGTTCGTTTTCGAACTACCGCTCTTCATCGCCTTCCTCGCACTCGCCGGCATTGTCACGCCGCGCCAGCTCGTGCGCTTCAGCCGTTGGGCCATCATTAGCGCCTTCGTGATTGGCGCGTTCGTCACGCCGGGACCCGAGGTTTCGAGCCAAATCGCCGTCTCGCTCGCCTTGGTGGGACTCTACTTTATCAGCGTAGGCGTGGCATTCGTCGTCGCCAAGAAGCGCGACGACGAATCCTCAGAATCGAATAACGAGTAGACCGCTTTCAAGTTGACGCGAGGTCGAGGCGGGGCCGAGGAGCGGACCGGAATAGCCTTGTGTGGCTTTGAGGACCGCACCGCAGGCCCCAACGATGAGATCGCGTCAAATCGAAAGCGGTACGGGGATGCGCCGCGCATCCATCCACAACGAATCGATATCGTATGCAGAGCGCGCATCATCTTGAAAGACGTGCACCACCACATCGCCGAAATCCATCAATACCCAGTTTGCGTGAGGCAGTCCTTCGACTGCGAGAGCACGTTTGTTGCGCTTGCGTAGAGCTTCTTCGATTGCGTTCGACAGCGCGGTGACATGGCGATCGCTGCGGCCCGACATGAGCACCAGGAAGTCAGCGTAGTCGACACGGCCAGCAACATCGATCACCTCGAGGCCCGATGCCTTCTTCTCGATGGCCTCGATTGCGATCGTGATGGCCATCTCGCGCGACTCGTCGCTCGCGATGCTCGTCGCGCCAGGAGTAGCCTTTTGCTCGATGCCGCGATGGGCCCCGGCGGGCGCCGCGCGCGGCGCGGCAGTCTTCGACGAACGATCTCGGACCTTCGCCGGACGCGAGGCTGCATCGGGGGCAACCGTTTGGTTGCGCGACGTCGTTTTGCTGGGCGCGCCGTGGGATGTGCGAAGCATCGGGCGGTTCGGCCCCTTGGGAGGCGGACGTTTGTTCACGGACAAGACAGCTCCTGAAAAATTAGTCGTTGGCGCAAGATCATGCGCGAACGTGACCCTCGCCGTCGACGATCCACTTCATGGTGGTGAGCGCTTCGAGCCCCATGGGACCGCGCCAGTGCACGCGGCTCGTGGCAATGCCAATCTCGGCGCCGAGACCGAATTGTCCGCCGTCATGGAAGCGCGTCGAAGCATTGACGGCGACGCACGCGGCGTCCACTTCGCGTCGAAAGCGTTCGGCGTGCGCGGCGTTTGGCGTGAGGATCGCCTCGGTGTGGCCGGAGCCGTACTCCGCGATGTGTGCGAGCGCGGCGTCGAGCCCGTCGACCACGCGCACCGCGAGCACCGTGTCTAGAAACTCGCGCCCCCAGTCGTCCTCCGACGCGGGTTTGGCAGCGGGAACGAGCGCGCATGTCTGCGCGTCACCTCGAAGTTCGCAGCCGGCACTCAAGAGCGCGTTGGCAACGGGTGAGAGCACGCGCGCCGCGTCCTTTGCATCCACGAGCAAACACTCGACCGCGTTGCAGACGCCGGGGCGCTGCATCTTCGCGTTCATCACGACGCGCGTGGCCATCGCGATGTCGACGCCCGCATCGAGAAAGATGTGGCAGACGCCCTTGTAGTGCTGCACGACGGGCACGCGCGCGTTCTCCGTTACGTAGCGAATGAGTGCTTCACCGCCGCGCGGGATTGCGAGATCCACGAAGTCGCTCTGTTGAATGAGTGCCCTCACGCCGTCGCGATCGGTGAAGGGCAGCACCGCCACGGCGTCGCTCGGCAACCCCACGCTCTCGATCGCGCGCATCAATATCTCGGCGAGCGCTGCGTTCGATCGCGCAGCTTCCGAGCCTCCACGCAAGACGACCGCGTTGCCGGCCTTGAACGTCAACGCGCTCGCATCCACCGTGACGTTGGGGCGCGCCTCGTAGATCATCGCAATGACTCCGAGCGGGACGCGCACGCGTGCGATGCGAAGGCCATCTTCTCGCGTGGTGCGTGAAACGACTTCGCCCACGGGATCGGGCAGGGCGGCGATCTGTCGGACGCTCTCGGCCATGCCGGCGAGACGCGCTTCGTCGAGCATGAGTCGATCGAGCAAGGCGCCCTTCGTGCCTCGGTCGCGCGCCGCTTCGAGGTCGGCGGCATTCGCTCTCAATACGTCGGCCGCATGCGTGCCGAGCGCTCGCGCAATGGCTTCGAGTGCCGCGTCCTTTTCGGCGCGCGGGCGCGGCGAGAGCTTTCGAGCAGCATCACGGGCTTTCTTGCATATTGCACGAACTTGCTCATCGAGCGTCATGGCCCGCGTATATAGCTCAATTGCCATGCTCATGACGCGGGAGAGGCGAGGAGCGCCGGGATGTGCCTACCCTTGGCCTGCGCGATCGCGCTATATGCGCGAGCGATCGTCATGACCAAGCTGACCGCTCATTTTCGTTGCTTCCGGGGCTGCGCGGAGACGTTTCCACTCACGCGTGCGATCTACCGCTGTCCCACGTGCGACGGCCTCCTCGAAGTTTCCCACGATCTCGACGCCCTTCGCGAGACGAGTGGACCCACGTGGCGTGCACGGTTCGACGCGCGCTGGGCACCGCACGCCGAAGATCTGCCGTTGCCCTCTGGCGTATGGAGCAAGCGTGAGTGGGTCGCACCCGAAATTCCGAGCGACGCGATCGTGTCGACCGGCGAGGGAATGACGCCGCTCTATCCTGCGCGCCGCCTCGCGGCAGAAGCCTCGTTCGGCGAACTCTATGTCAAACAGTGCGGGACAACGCACACGGGCTCGTTCAAAGATCTCGGAATGACGGTGCTCGTAAGCGTCGTCAACCAAGCCATGCGCGAAGGCACGCTCCGCGTTCGCGCCATCGCGTGCGCGAGTACGGGCGACACGTCGGCAGCGCTCGCGGCGTACGGTGCGGCGTCCGGTTTGCCAGTCGTCGTGTTCTTGCCGCGCGGCATGATCTCCGTCGCGCAACTCGTTCAGCCTCTCGCCAACGGCGCGCGCGTCCTCGCGCTGGACACAGATTTCGACGGCTGCATGCGCGTCGTCAGAGAGCTCGCCTCGCGCGGGCTCATCTACCTTGCCAACTCGATGAATCCGCTTCGCATCGAAGGGCAGAAGACGGTCGCCATCGAGATCTCCCAGCAACTTGGATGGGAGCCGCCGGACTGGGTCGTTCTGCCGAGCGGCAACCTCGGAAACGCCGCGGCCCTCTACGCAGGCTTCTCCATGGCGAAATCGCTCGGCGTCATCGACAGGCTTCCGCGCCTCTGCATCGCCCAGGCCGCCAACGCGAATCCCATGTATCGTGCATTCATCGCGCACACCGACGTCGTCGAGCCTGTCGTTGCGAAGCCCACGCAAGCAAGCGCCATTCGAATCGGTGCTCCCGTGAGCGCACCGCGAGCCATGGCGGCACTGCATGCGATGAACGGCGTCGTGGAAGAAGCAAACGAGAACGAGCTTGCGGATGCGAGTGCGCGCGCAGACAAAACCGGCCTTTACACGTGCCCGCACACGGGCGTTGCTCTCGCGTGCGCCATGAAGCTTCGTGCGCGCGGCGTCATCGGCCCGCGCGATCGCGTCGTCGTCATCTCAACGGCGAGCGGGTTGAAGTTCACCGAGTTCAAGCTCGGTTATCACGAGCACAAACTTCCGGATGTCACTTCCACGCTCGCGAACGAGCCGGTGACGCTGCCCGCGGACGTCGAGACCGTCGCGCATCATCTTGCCTGACGTCAGATCGCATCGGCATCGCCTGAGTCGTCGGCATCACCCGAATCATCGGCATCGCTTGCATCATTGGCGTCGCCTTCTTCGGATGCATCGGCCGCGTCGGATGTCTCGGGCGGTGCTGCGTCCTCTGTTGTTCCAGTGTCGGGTACCTCGACCGGGATCTTCGTGCGATCGAAGTCCGTCACGAGCTCGCATCCGAATGCGAGCGACGCAGTAACACCAACGAGCACGAGGCTGACTGTGGAGAGCTTCATTCTCGCGTCCTCTCAGAACTGCACGTGAAGACCGGCGCCGCCGCCTGACGGCGTCACGTACGGTGTTGGAGTCATGATGACAGTGCGCTTCTTCTTCGCGTCCGCAACGGCCTTTGCTGGCGTTGCCTTTGCCGAAGTTGGTTGATCGTTCGAGAACCAAAGCACGGCGCTCGTGACGCCGAAGGTGATTGCGACGCCGAACATCATGTCTGCGACGAGAGCGCTGTTCTCGCCGCGATCGGCGCGGCTCGACGTCGGGTTCTTGTTGAAATCGCTCTGCTGCGACAGAGCCGCGATGCCGAAGCCCACTCCGACACCGGCGGCAGCAACGGCCACGGCGCCCGTGATGTACGCGGGGACCTTGCTGCGCGGGGGAGGGGGAGACGGCGCAGGCGGCGGCGGTGGTGGCGCGACGGGCGTTTCCGCGACGACGGGTGGAGGCGGCGGTGGTGGCGGCGCCTCCTTCTTCACGAGTTCGACGCGAACGTCTTGTTTGGATGCGTAACCAACGTCGATCTCCTTGTCGGCAGACTCGAAGCCGTCGGCGGACAAACGGATTGTGTGCTTGCCCGCCGGAAGTTCGAGATCCGTTGGCGTCGACTTCGTGCTCGGTGTCGTTGGCGCGGCTGGCTGCGTTGCCTCTGGCGCGGCTGGTTGCGGCGCCTTCGGCGCTGTCGACGCGGCGTTGACGGTGCCTTCGGCAGGACCGCCTGGCGGCGGGACCTCAGGTCCCGGATCCACGGTGATCGCCGCACCGGCTGGCGTGCTCTCGACGTGTACTTTGCCCGGCATGGCTTTGATTTCGTCGAGCCGCTTCTTCGCCTCTTCCACGCTTTCTTTGTTTGCGGCCGGATCGGCAATGAACTTTTCGAATGCCGCAACGGCGTCGGGGTATTGCTCGAGTTTGTCGTGACTGAGCGCGATGTAACGCTGGGCCTGGGGCGACGCCTTTGCCGTGTTCGATGCTTCGAAGTCCCCGAGCGCACCCGCGTAGTCGCCAGCCTTGAACTTCTTGTCGCCCGAAGCAAAGAGCGCCTTTGGATCCGCCGGCTTTGCCGGCTTCGTTTTCGTGGTCTTCGCGTGCGGAGGTGTCGCCGGCTTTGCGGGTGCGGGTGCAGGCGCCTTGCCTGGGGCAGGTGCCGCTGGGGCAGAGGGCTTCGGCGGCGGCGGTGTCTCAATTGTGCCTGCCGTGGGGGCAATCTGAGCCGACGCGGGAGCCACGGCGAGACCCATGGCGACTGCGATTGCGCTCGCGACGCCTCTCGAATTCCCGAGCATCTTCATGGGCGCGGAACTTACACCAGAACAGTGTCCAGTTGATGCGATCTCATCGTTGGGGCCTGCGGTGCGGTCCTCAAAGCCATGCAAGGCTGTTCACTTCGCCTTCGGCTCCGTCGCTCTCAGTGTACTCCGTCCAGCACGCTGGACTCCGTACAGTTCGAGTCCGGTCGCATCCCATGCCCCGCCTCGACCTCACATCAACTGGACACCGTTCCAATGGCTAGCCGTGCGTCTCGTCTGGTTCGACGAGCTCGATGAGCAACCCGCCGGTTGCTTTCGGATGAAGGAACGCGACCTTGTGTCCGCGCGCGCCTTTGCGAGGCTTTTCGTCGAGAAGCGCCACGCCAAGCGACTTCAGGGTTGAAAGCGCTTCGTCGATGCCCTCGACCTCGATGGCGACGTGATGCAGTCCTGGTCCGCGCTTCTCGAGGAAGCGCTCGAGTCCTTCATTGCCCTCCGTTGGCGAGATGAGCTCGATGTTCGAGTCGCCGATCGGCATGAGGACCGCTTCGGTCTTCATGTGCGCAACCACGTCGCGCACGGTGGGCTCGAGTCCGAGCACCTGTTTGTATTTTGCAATTGTTTCGTCGACGTCCTTCACGCAAACGGCAACGTGGTCGATCTTCTTGATACGGATCATGGCGGCGGTCGCAGACGTTAGCCGAAGTCGCCTGCTCTCGCGCCTTTTTGAGGCATCTTCGAGGCCTGCTGCGGCGTCCTTCGTGCTAAGCTCCTCTGCTCAATGACGCGCATGTTTCTTTCGATTGGGTTGATTGGCACCATGGTCTCGTCTTTGGGTTGCGCTCCCACGCTGTCGCAACCGTTTCAAGACATGAAGTCCCAGTCTCAACCCATTACGATTTATCGATTACAGAACTACGAGTCCCAAGCGTCAACGGGCGGCGTTGCCGCTCCCGGAATGCTCCCGCCGCAGATTCAGCAGTGGATGTCGGCCGGCGCGCAATTGCTTCCACCAGGACTCCTTCCTCCCGGACTTCTGCCTGGCACTGCCCTCACACCCGCCCCAAATGCATCGCGCTTTCACAATTTTCCCATTCTCGGCACCGTGGTCGTGACCGACAGCAGGCAGCGCGACGACATCATGAATCTCTTTGGGAGCGAATCGAACTTCGTTCAACCTCGCCAAGCGTGCATGTTTGCCGAGTTCGGTTTCCAGATTGGCCAGGGTCCTGCGCCCGGTTCGCCCGCAGGCGCTCCCGCGGGTGCGCCGCCTGCGGATATCCTTGTTTCGCTCTCTTGCGATCAAGTCCAGCTAATCAATTACAATTGGCCGCACGGCACGAGGAACGGTCTTGGACCGGACACTTCAAAAAAGATCATCGCCATCGTCCAAAGAGCATTTGGCAGCTAACGGTCATCCATGAAAACAAAGCTATACCGCTTTCAAGTTGACGCGAGGTCGAGGCGGGGCCGAGGAGCGGACCGGAATAGCCTTGGTTGGCTTTGAGGACCGCACCGCAGGCCCCAACGATGAGATCGCGGCAAATCGAAAGCGGCATGGCGTCGTATGAACCCAATCCGGTGCTGGCTTGGATTTACCATCGCTTCTTCGAGCATATCGGAGTCGATAAAGCTTGGGCCGATCGCGTTCGACAGGCCGAGGCACGTGGAACGGCCGTTTATATTTTACGCAATCTCTCCTTCGTAGACTTTCTCGCGCTCGATTATCTCACCAAGCGCCTCGGCCTGCCGCAGGTGCGCTTCGCCAACGATCTTGGCCTGTGGGTTTTCGAGCCCATGGGGCGCGGATGGCTGTCAGCGCTCGAACCGCGCAGCGAGGCACGCGAGATCGAGCGCCTTCGGCGCGTGCTCGACGACGGTTTTTCGGCAGCATTGTTTCTGAAGCGTCCGCCGTCGTTGCTCGAACCGTCGGCTGTCTCGCGCCAGCGTGGCGGCACCGTCACACCGCTGCCAACGCGCGGCAAGACCGAGGGCGACGCCTACCTTCGAGGGATCCTCGAAGCGCAGCGCGCGCAGAGCACACCGATTCTTCTCGTTCCGCAGGTCTTCGTGTGGACGCGCAACCCAGACGCGCGCAAGCAAAACGCTGTCGATGCGCTGTTCGGGCCGCGTGAGTGGCCGGGCAAAATCCGCACGGTCATGCAGTTTCTCGCGAATCGGCGGTACGTCACGCTTCGCGCCGGTGAGCCCGTCGACGTTCGCGCATTCCTCGAGCAAGAGATGCATGGTCACGACGGAGAAGCGCCTACCGACGAGGTGCTCGTTCGTCGGCTCACGTACACGCTTTTGCGGCGTCTCGAGCGCGAGCGCCGCAGCGTCATCGGTCCGGCAAAAAAAAGTGCGGACCGTTTGCACGATCAGGTCGTGCGCAGTCCCCGCCTGCAGAAGTTCATTCGCAACATGGCAGGCGAAGGCGCGACGGAGCGGCGTGTGCTCGGTTTCCGCGCCCTGTCCATGCTGCGCGACATGGAAGCCGAGGTCGATCAAAATGCCGTACGCGCACTCAACGCTGCGTGCGACCACACCATCAAACGGATGTACGCGGGCATCGAGATCGACGAAGCAGGTCTCGCCCGTCTGCGCGAAGCCGCGAAGGATGGAACCCTCATCCTTCTGCCAAGCCACAAATCACACGTCGACTACATCATTCTGACGCGTCTCTTCTTCCGATCGAACATGCCCGTCCCCATCGTCGCGGCGGGTGACAACCTCGCGTTCTTTCCGCTTGGCCCCATCCTGCGTCGCGCCGGAGCATTCTTCATCCGCCGAAGCTTCAAGGGCGATCGTCTCTACGGCGCCGTCGTCGACGCGTACATGCGTCGCCTGCTGATGGACGGATGGAGCCTCGAGTTTTTTCTCGAAGGCGGCCGCTCGCGAACGGGAAAGCTTCTACCGCCGAAGCTCGGGCTCCTGTCGATTGTCGTCGACGCCGTTCTTGGTGCAGAGAAAGGTTACAGCGCGCGCAGAGTCTTTTTCTGCCCGATCTCGATCGGCTACGAGCGCGTGGTCGAAGAGCGCTCGTACGTCCGTGAGCTCACCGGAGGCGACAAGCAGAAGGAAGATGTCGGCGGTCTCCTCCGCGCCGCCGAGACGGCGCTGGGTCGCTACGGACGGCTCAACGTGCAGTTCGGCGAGCTTCTCAACCTTCAACAGATCCTCGGCGAGATCGAACGCGAACGGCCCAGCGACGGTGCAACGAGTGATCTCGCGAAGCTCACTCCCCCCAAGCGCCGAGCGCTCGTCACGCGCCTCGCCTACCGCGTGATGAACGAGATCAATCGTGTCACCGCCGTGACACCTGGCGCGCTCGTCGCCACAGCGCTTCTGACACACAAAAAAAAGGGGATCTCGCATCCGGATCTCGTCGCCGCGTGCGACCGCATCGCCCGTATCCTCGTCGGCTCGAAGGCCCGCTTCACCCCGTCGCTCGTCCGCGCGCGCACCGTGCGCGGTGCGCTGCCCGTTCTTCGTCACGAGGCCATCTGCGAAGCGTGCGAGCTTTTTCTCCGCGCCGGGCATGTCGAGGTGCACCGCCCGGGAGATCCGATCGGCGACAAGCGTTCGGTTCGCCCTGGTCCCGAAGCGTTCTACGTCGTGCCGGACGTGGCGCGCCTCTCGCTCGACATCGCAAAGAACCTCCTCGTTCATTTCTTCGTTTCGCGCGCCATGATCGCCATCCCGCTCACGGCGCGCGACGGCGCTCGTGCTCACGACGCGGCCGGCGCTTTCGACCACGCGTTGCTCGCCGAACGCACGCAAGCGCTCTCACGCCTGTTCAAGTACGAGTTCCAGTTTCGCGCAGACGCATCCTTCGAAACCATCTTCGCCGAGACGCTTTCGGCCATGGAGTCGGACGGCGAAATCACGCGCGACGCTTCTGGCAACGTGCGCCTCGCGAGCGAAGGCGAAGGCCACGAACGTATGGTGCTCTACGCGCGCATGGTCCGTCACTTCGTCGAGGGTTACGCGGCCGCGGCGCGGTCGCTCGCGGCGCTGCTCAAAGGAGCACTCTCGCACAAGGACCTCGTCAAGCGCGCGATGGCCATTGGTGAACGCATGTTCCTCGCGGGCGAGATCGAATCGCGCGAAGCGGTGAGCCGCCCCATCGTGGAAAACGCGCTGCTTGCATTCGTCGATCTCGGCTACCTCGCACGCACCGAGGGCAAACTGGCTCTGCCCGAGAGCTGCGCGACGAGCGAAGCCGTGCGCACGGTCGAAGGACGCGTCGCTAGTTACTTGTAGTTTGCATCTTCATGTCATCAACACGAGATGAGCCGCAGAAGGACAAGGAGCAACCGGACTCCCTCCTGGCGCGCGGGCTGAGTGGCCGGCGTCCGCTCGTACAGTGGGCTGTCCTCCTCCTCACGTCGGCGGTGCTGTCTATACTCCTTCGTGCCGTACACATCCCCGCCGCGTTCTTGCTCGGCCCGATGATCGCGGGCATTGCCGTTGCGGTGATGCGCGCTTCGATCCGCGTGCCGCGGTGGTCTGCGATGTTGGCGCAGGGTGTCGTTGGCGGTCTCATCGCAAGCCGCTTCACGCCGAAGGTTCTTGGTGGCCTCGGCCGCGCCTGGAAGCTGGATCTCCTCGTGACGGCCGGTGTCGTTGGCGCAAGTAGCCTGCTCGGTTGGTCGCTCGCGCGACTGCGCGTTCTTCCCGGCTCAACGGCGATATGGGGCTCGGCGCCGGGCGGTGCCACTTCGATGGTCGTGATGGCCGAAGAATCTGGGGCAGACGGCAGGCTCGTCGCCTTCATGCAGTACCTGCGCGTGCTGCTCGTCGCGCTCGCCGCGTCCGCGGTGGCTCACTTCGCTGTTCCCGGCGCCAGCCTGAGTCACGCGGCCTCGATGTTCGGGCAGTTTGATCTCGTACGCTTTGGCGGAACGCTCGTCATCGTGTTTGGTGGCGCCGTGCTCGGCCGTGTCTCGCGCATTCCTTCGGGGGCCATGCTGGTTCCGATCTTCATCGGTGGCGTCACGAACGCAACCGGATGGCTCACGCTGGAACTTCCGCCGTGGCTGCTCGTTGCGAGCTACGCGCTCGTCGGTTGGATGGTGGGCGTGCGGTTCACTCGGGAGATCCTCGTCTACGCGGCGCGCGCGGCACCTCGCATTCTCGCGGCGATCGTCGTGCTACTCGTCATCTGCGGTCTCATGGGAGGCGCGCTGACGCTGTTCGCAGGAATCGATCCACTGACCGCGTATCTCGCCACGAGTCCCGGCGGTGTCGACACCGCAGCCATCATCGCCTCGTCGTCGAACAAGGCCGATCCGCTCTTCGTCATGACTCTCCAGCTCACGCGCGCCATCACGATGCTCCTTCTCGGACCAACACTTGCGAAGCGAGTCGCACGCTCGTTTGCCGATGACGAGGGAGTTGGATGATACGGTCATGCGTGTGGCCATCGTGGAGGCCGGAGCACGTTCTGTTCGAAGACGAGGACTTGTTCGCGGTCCATAAACCGCCGGGCGTGCCGAGTCAGGCCGCGCAGCCAGACCGACCCGATGATCTCGTCACGCGCCTGAAGCTCTTTCTCATGGAGCGCGATGGTCTTGCGAGGGAGCCGTACCTCGGGATCCACCAGCGGCTCGACCGAGACACGAGTGGCGTCATCGTCTTCACCAAACGCAAGAGTGCGAATGCATCGCTCGCCGAACAGTTCGAGCGACGCGAGATCGACAAGCGTTACGTTGCGGCCGTCCGCGGCCTGCCTTCCCACGCGCGTGAAACAGTTCTCGTCGATCACCTGCGACGCGTAGAAGATCATGTCGAGGTGGTGCGTGGGGTGCGCGCGCTCGGAGGCCGCGGAGGCATTCAGCGCGCCGTCACTCGCTTGCGCGTTCGGGCTCGCACGGACGACCGCGCGATTGTCGATCTCGTGCTCGAAACCGGTCGCATGCACCAAGCTCGCGTGCAGCTTGCCCATGTGGGCGCGCCCGTTGCCGGCGATCCGATCTACGGCGGAGCGCCCGCGCCGCGGCTCATGTTGCATGCTGCATCTATCGCGTTTTTGCATCCGCGAACGGGCAAGCGCGTCGTCATCGCCGACCGTGATACTTCTGCGCTCGAAGCTTGGGTCGCGAGAGGCGATCTCGGCGCCAGGATCTACGACGACGATGCAGCGCTCGATGCAGCGATGGCGCTGGCGGTCGAGAGGCGGTGGGGGCTTGGCCGAAGCGACGGAAAAACGACCGCGTTCCGGCTCATCAACGAAGACGGCGACGCGCTGCCCGGGCTCGCCGTGGATGTTTATGGCGAGCACCTCGTCGCGCAAATCTACGCGAGTGAAATCTGGAACGACCATCCGGCGCGCCGCGACCGCGTGCTCGACCGGCTGCACGCGCTCGGATTCCGCGGCGTCTATCTAAAGATTCGTCCGAAGCAAGCCAACGTCTTGGTCGACACGCGCCGTGAAGACATCGCGCCCGCTTCTCCGGTGCGCGGCGAGGCGGCGCCCGAAATCGTCACGATTCACGAAGAGGGCACTCCCTTCTGCGCGCGCCTGTCCGACGGACTGTCAACCGGCATCTTTCTCGATCAAAGGCAAAACCGAAGGCTTTTGCGATCCCTCGCGAAGGGTGCGCGAGTGGCCAACGTCTTTTCGTACACGTGTGCATTCAGCGTCGTCGCGGCACTCGGTGGCGCATCGCGCACGGTCAGTGTGGATGCTGCGGTCGTCGCCCTCCTACGCGGTCGCGAGAACTTCGCAGCGGCAGGCGTCGATCTCGATGGCGGCAACGCGTCCTTGCATACGTTCATTGCCGAAGACGCATTCTCATGGCTCTCACGCGTCCATGCGAAGGGCGACGCCTTCGACCTCGTCGTGCTCGATCCGCCGAGCTATTCGTCGACGAAGAAGCGACGTTTCGTTGCGGAGAGCGATTACGGTGAGCTCGTCGCGCTCGCCGTCCGCGTGCTCGCACCCGGCGGCAAGATCATTGCGTGTTGCAACCATCGCGGCGTCTCGCGCACGAAATTCCGGCGTATGGTTCATGCGGGCGTGCGCATGGCGGGGCGCGAGCTCTTGCAGCAGAAGGATCTGCCTGATGGGCAGGACTTCCCGCCTCCGTTAGGCAAAGAGCCTTTCATGAAGAGCGTGCTCGTGACGGTTCGCTAGGACCGCTTTCGATTTGCCGCGATCTCATCGTTGGGGCCTGCGGTGCAGTCAGTAGCGGCCCCATCCGCGCCGCTCGCTGCGCTCGCTGCGCAGCCTTCCCCTTGTCACGTGCTCGTCAGGGCCGAAGCGGCCCTTCCTGCGCACGGACGGGGAAGGCTGTTCCCGGTCCGCTGCTCGGCCCCGCCGGGAACCCCGAGCAGGTTGCGGACCGAGTATTTTGGCCGAGTTGCGAGTAGCGCGAGGCGCTCCGACGAGAGCTGCTTGTGCAGCTTGAGGAGGAGCAACGAA
>WQYX01000020.1 GCA_009781005.1 Polyangiaceae bacterium
CCTGGATCCCGTTTGTGTCGTCGTTGTCGTACGTGATCCGAAGCTCCTTCGCGCCCGGCGTGGCCGTGAAGGTATACGTGGAGCTCGCGAAGGATGTATTGTTCACGTACCCGGAACCAATGGTGGTCCCTTCCACGCTCACGACCACGTGAGGGCCCACTCCGCCCATTAATTCACCCTTGGCTTGCAACGTGATGGTGGTCGGCCCACCCACGAAGGGGTGCGTCGTCCAGATGCTCCCATCCGTCCAGAAATACCGGCTCACCGGCGGACCCGGATCTATCTCCCCATCCACGTTGTTCTTGCCAGACCACGACATCGCCTCGCCCTCGTAGTGCGTTGTCGTAGAAAGTGCGCTCGTCACCTCCCCAACATGCTCTCCCTCCTGCGAAGGCGGATCCCCCGGCGCCGAGCACGCCATCATTGCCACCAGAAACGCCAGCACCCCTCGCCAAGAAGACAATCGGCTCATTGCTCTTGCTCCCGCGCTTGGGCGCCGCCACTGCACGCCTCGGTGACATCCAGGCTACGGGGCGATCAGTCGCGCTGTCACTATCTTTTTTCATTTTCGTAATTCCTCTTACTTATCCACTATTTGTAATCTTCTAGACCGCAGCCAAATCGGAGCGTCCACGCACCGACGAAACGCTCACAACAGTCACGACCCCTCGTCCTACGGTTTGTATTCGCCGACCTAACCAATCGAAGACGTGATCGTTGGACGGCGACGGCGACGTGAACGAAGCAAGTGATGGCAATCCCCTGGATCAAGAGAATGCAACCAATTGGTTGCATTCTCTTGATCCGCGATGGTCGCGCCGGCGAAAGTGTCGCGTTGCCCTCAGTGGCGTTGCGTCTGCTGCTCGCGAGTGACGAACCGCAGGCACGGCGCAGGGCCCGCGCCATCGTTGGGCGAGCGCGAGTGAGTCTGCTATCAAGCGCGCTCTCCGTTGGCACCCGTTGCATCGCCGATCGCACCAAGTCTGTATCCCGTCACGCTGGGAGGGCAGTTTCGCAGGCACCTCCCGCGCTACGTCGCCGGCACCGCGATGCTGGCCATTTTTCAGTTGTCGCTCAATCGGATCGACTGGCTGTCAAAGGCCGCGATCGACGCGGTCTTCACGGCGATGCCCGATCGCGCGATGCGTCCTGTGCTGTTCATCTTGGTGCTCGCGCTCGTCTCGTTCGTCGCGCGCGTGGCAAGTCGCTGGTTCATTTTCAACACCGGGCGCGACGTCGAATACGAGCTTCGCACGATGCTGCTTCACAGGCTGCATCGCCTCGGCACCGCGTTTTACCGGACCATGTCCTCCGGTGAGATCATGAGTCGATCGACCGGCGATCTTCAGCAGGTCCGGCTCCTTCTCGGCTTCGGCGTCCTGAACGTGATGAACGTGATCTTCGCCTTCGCGAGTGCGTTCCAAGTCATGGTGACGATCAGCCTGCGCCTCACGCTCGTGTCGTTCGTGATGCTCCCGTTCATGGTCTTTTTCACGCGCATCTTTTCGAGGCGGATGTTCCTGAAGACGCGCGCCAATCAGGAGACGCTCGGCAGGCTGTCGGACGTTCTTCAGACGAACCTCGCGGGCGTGCGCATCGTTCGCAGCTTCGCGCTCGAAGAGCGTGAGCGGCGCCGCTTCGACGTTCAAAACCGAGCCTACCTCGAAGCAAGTCTCAGTCTCGCGCGCTTGCGCGGCTTGATGATGCCTCTGGTGGGCGCCTTTAGCGCCGTCGGCGTGCTCGCGTTCTTTTGGTACGGCGCGAGTCTTCTTCTTCGCGCACCCGTAGATGGCGGCATTACGAAAGGCGACTTCTTCGCGTTCTGGCTCGCGTACGGCCGCATGACTTGGCCGATGATCGCCCTCGGCTTCATGATCTCCATCGTGCAGCGCGGGCGCGCCGGATACGTTCGCCTCAAACAGATCTTCGATGCAGTGCCCGAGGTGTCCGACGGACCGTTGCCGGCGCCCGCGAGCGTCAAAGGCACCATCGTCGTCAAGGGACTCTCGTTCTCGTACGACACGAAAGGCGCGACCCCGCATAACGTCGTCGACGACGTGTCGTTCGAGGTTCCCGCGGGTCGTTCCATCGCCGTCGTTGGCAAGACCGGTGCAGGCAAGTCGACGCTCGCGATGCTTCTCGCGCGCCTCTTGCCGACGCCGAAAGGGACCGTGTTCATCGACGGCGTCGACGTCTGCGATTTGCCCCTTTCGGCCGTGCGCAAATCCATTGGCTACGCGCAGCAGGACGCCTTTCTCTTCTCCACGACGGTCTCGCGCAACATTGGATTTTGCCTGCCCGAGTGCGAGAGCGACGCGGCCATGGCCCACATCCGTGACGCCGCGCGCGAAGCGCAGGTGCTCGAAGAAGCGCTCTCGCTGCCCGAGCAATTCGACACCGTCGTCGGCGAGCGCGGCGTGCAGCTCTCCGGCGGACAGAAGCAGCGCATCGCGCTCGCGCGCGCTCTGGTGCGTGAACCGGTGGTCCTCGTGCTCGACGATCCTCTCTCCGCGGTCGACGCGAAGACGGAAGCCGCGATCCTCGACGCGATCGATCGTCAGGCGGAGGCTCGCACCGTGGTGCTCGTCACCCATCGCGTGGCGGCAGCGTCGCGGTGCGATCACGTCGTGGTGCTCGATGCCGGCAAGGTCGTTGCGCACGGCACGCACGACGAGCTCGTTCGGCAAGAGGGGCTCTACGCGGCGTTCGCCGAAGAGCAGTCGGCGAAAACGGAGCTCGAAGAGATCGACGATGCATCGGAGGTCGCGGAGTGAACTCCACGCGCACGACCACGGCGTCGAAGGGCATGGCACGCAGCGGCGGCACGCTCCGCGATTTTCACGAAGAAGACGCGCTCGGCGCGGCGTACGACACGAAGTTGCTTCGCCGGCTCTGGCCGTTCATGCGCCCGCACGCGCGCTTCCTCGTCCTGTCCGTGGGCCTCATTCTGTCGGTCGCCGCGCTGAACCTCGTGCGCCCGCTCGTGATGGGCAGACTCATTGCGCAAGCGGAGAAGGGGGAGCCGTCGGCGCTCTTGCTCGAGGGACTCTTGCTCTCCGGGCTCGTCGTCGGCCAGCAGATCTTGGCGTTTCTGCAGATGTACACGATGCAGATCGCGGGAGCCCGTTCCATGGGCGATCTGCGCGAGCACCTGTTCGATTTCATGCAGCGGCTCTCGCTCCGCTACTACGACCGCACGCCCGTCGGCCGCCTCGTCACGCGCGCCACCAACGACGTCGACGCGGTGGGCGAGCTCTTTGCTTCGGGGGTGCTCAACGCCATCGGCGATCTCGTCGCGCTCGTCGGCATCGTCGTGATGATGCTCCTGCTCGACGTGCAGATGTCGCTCATCGCGTTCGCGGCGCTCCCGCTCGTCGGTCTCGTCGTGGGGTTCGTGCGCTCGCGCGCGCGCCAGGCGTACCGCGACATCCGCGTGAAGATTGCGCGCCTCAACGCGTTCTTGAATGAGCAGGTCGCGGGGATGAGCGTCGTGCAGGCGTACGCGCAGGAAGGTCCGATGGCCGCCGAGTTCGACGGCATCAACGTCGAGTACCGCGAGGCGAACAAGCAATCGGTCTTCTACGAAGCCATTCTGGACGCGGCGATCGAGATGGTGGGCACGGTCTGCATCGCGAGCGTCCTCTGGTGGTCGGGCGTCGAGCGCATTCACAACTCCGCGATCACGTTTCCGCTCGTCGTCACCTTCACGCAATACATCAAGCAGTTCTTCGAGCCCGTGAACTTGCTCGCGCAGCGTTACACGATCTTGCAGAGTGCAATGAGCGGCGCCGAGCGCATCTTCAAGTTCCTCGACGAGGGCGAGCTCGAGCCGCCGCCAACGAAGGCCGCGTACGCGCTCCCTGCCCAGATCCCGAGCGGAGAGGTCGTGGCGTTCGAGGACGTCACGTTCTCGTACAAGCCGGGAGTCGCCGTGCTCAAGGACGTCTCGTTCTCGGTGAAAGCGGGCGAGAAGATCGCGCTCGTGGGGGCCACGGGCGCCGGCAAGACGACGGTGACGAGCCTCCTGCTCCGTCTCTACGATCACGAAAAAGGCAGCGTGCGCGTCCTCGGCCGCGACGTGTGCGACTACGATCGGCGCGATCTGCGCGGCACGTTCTCCGTCGTCCCGCAAGACGTGTTTCTTTTTGCGGGCACGGTGGCGTCGAACATTGCCATGAGCGATGAGACGCCGGATCTCGGGCGCGTGGAGCTCGCGCTCTCGAAGATCGGCGCGTTCGATTTGTTCTCGCGGCGGCCGGGCGGTCTCATGGCGGCCGTCGATGAGCGCGGCGCGAACTTCAGCGCTGGCGAGCGCCAGCTCATCGCGTTTGCGCGTGCACTCTACAGGGATTCACCGCTCATCATCCTCGACGAGGCAACGGCGAGCATCGACTCCGACACCGAAGCGCGCCTGCAGGCTGCGTTCGAGGCGGTGATGCAAGGGCGCACGGCGCTCGTCATCGCGCACCGGCTCTCCACCATCCGCGCGGTCGACCGCATCATCGTGTTTCATCACGGCAGGGTTGTGGAGGTAGGCACGCACGACGAGCTCATTGCGAAAGGCGGCGTCTACGCGCGCCTCTACCGTCTGCAATTCGCGCTCGAAGCGCAAGAGTAGAGGGGACCCCACCATCGGGTCGATCACACTGCAATGGCGAACTTTTCGCCGATGGCAGCGCAGTAGCGTTGGAGCGTGGAGAGCTTCACATCGCCGCCCGCTTCGAGCTTGCTTACGACGGACGCAGACGTTCCCATGCGCGCCGCCACAACCGTCTGCGAGAGTGCGTGCTTCTCGCGGATCGCGGCGAGCTTCCGAGCGAGCTTCCGCCGCGTCTCGGCTTCCCACACGAGGTCGGGAAAGGCCGCGTTTTTGCGGCTACGCTCGTCCACGATTTCGGCGAGAAAGTCCTTAACCATAAGCGAAGTTTTGCACAGGTTTCCCATAGCGTCAACGCCATATCTTACGCGCTATATTAAAAAGCAACGCTAGTGCTTTGCGATTCCACGTGATCGCCAGTCGCGCAGACGGTTTTCGGCAAGCTCGATCTCGTGCGGCGGGGTTTTCTGCGTGCGCTTTTCAAACGCCGAGAGTGACAGAAGCACGTGGTTGTAGCGGCCCTCGGCCGCGAAGAGCACGCGGAAGCTGCGCGTCGCGGCATCGGCGCGGACCTCGTAGACCTCGCCGCGTAGGTGGCGTGCTGCGGTGAGCCCGCGTTCGGCGACGTCCTTCATGCCGGCCACGACGGCGGCAGCTTCCTCGTTCGAGCTCTCGAGCGGCCCAGGCTATCTCGAGCTAAAGCTCCAAGATGGATCTGTTTTGCACGTCCACCCGATTGTGATGGATATTCACAAATCATCGAAGGTCGATGAGCATGGCAAGCCCGTTTATCTCGTCACCGGTGGGTTGGCGGTGCGCGTGATGCCCAGCGAAGTGGAGTCAACATGAAGGAGAGTCCCCAAAAGCGGGCAACATTTAGCTCCGCGATCGGCAGAGAGAATAGTCTGCGGGTCTCGAGTGGTTTCCTCTCCAGTGTCCGTGCGGTGATGGCCGTTATCCCGAGTTCCGTAGGGCTCGTTGACGTCCGAGTGCTGCACCGCGAAAGGGAACGATCAAAGCTTTTTTTCGTTCTCGCGGAGAGCTCCGTGGAGGCAACACACGCCATCGTGCAGACGATGTCGCAAATTGAGCAGGCATTTTCGTCTGAATCTTTTGATTACGATACGTTGACAACGAAGAGCGCGGCGCTCATTCCCGCGGATGCCTTTTCTCTTTCAACGTGACCATGGGATCCGAGGAGGTTTCGGTCGACAAACACCTCGAAGTTGCCGAAGCGTTTGCAATCCGTATCACGTCACACGAGGACGTGAAGGACTACTTCAGAACGTATCCCGAGCTCGCGAGGATCAAAGTTCCGTACGATACGCTGAAGCAGGTGAGCCACTCGGTTCGTTACTATGGCGAACTGGAGCGCCCCGATAGCGACTTCACGCGTGCCTTGAGCATGACGAGGCAGATCCGAGCGTGGGCGTTACCGAAGATCAAGGCAGCATGATGGTTGTGTTGCTGGCGACGATCCTTCCTTGACACCATCGACCGATAAGACGATTAGCTGTCGTCACCCGAGCGTTTTTCAGCGAGCAAACATCTCGAACGAAGGATCATGGCCGACTTACCTCCCGCGCTCTCGACACCCAGCCGCCGACATGCAGATGCGAATCTCGACGGCATTCGCGTTCAAAAGCCGCGTCGTGCGGCTCCCGCAGATGCAGTTCGTCCCACGCGTGCAGAGGTGAATCTGGCCGCGCTCCGCCACAACCTGGGTGTCGTCGCTCGTCATGCGGGCTCTGCGCAGGTGTGGCCCGTGCTCAAGGCCGACGGCTACGGTCACGGTGCGCCGGCCGTTGCGCGCACGCTCGAGCGCGCCGGCGCCCAAGGCTTCTGCGTGGCGTTGCTCGAGGAAGCCGTGGAGCTGCGCGAAGCTGGCGTCGTCGTTCCGCTGCTCGTGATGGGCGGTTACTACGGCGGCGCCTACGAGGAGATTGCTGCGCGCGGTCTCGTCCCGGTCATCTACGACGTCTCGCATCTCGAAGGTCTCACGCGCGCGGCTCGTGCTGCGGGCCGCACCGTCAACGTGCACGTGAAGGTCGACACCGGCATGGCTCGTCTCGGCGTGCGCATGGATGATCTCGAAGCGTTTGCCGCCAAGGTCGAACGCCACCCCGAGATTTGCATCACCGGCCTGATGACTCATCTCGCTTGCGCAGAGGCAGCCCCTTCCGCGAGCTCCGAGCTTGCAGGTTACACAGAATTGCAGATTGCACGGTTCAACGAGGCGTTCGAGCGCCTCGTGCGCGCAGGCGTCAAGCCGCGCGTGCGTCACGTCGCCAACAGCGCTGCCATCCTTCGCGGCATCGCACGCTTCGACGCCGTTCGTCCGGGCATCGCGATCTTCGGCATCGCGCCGATCGCGGCGCCTTCGGCGAGTTCGTCCGAGCTCCGCCCCGCCATGCGCATCCGCACGGAGATCGTCGACCTTCGTACGATCCACGCGGGAGAAAGCGTCGGCTATGGCGCGCTCTTTCGCGCGGCGCGCACGTCGGTCATTGCCACGATGCCCGTGGGTTATGCCGACGGCCTCTCACGCCATCTGTCGAATCGTGGGCACGTGCTCGTACACGGCCGCCGCGCGCCCATCGTCGGCGCCGTCTCCATGGACATGTCCATGCTCGACGTCACGGATATCCCCGGCGTCGCGCTCCACGATGAAGTCACGGTCCTTGGCTCCCAAGAAGGCCGTCTCGGCAAGGACACCATCTCGGCGGGCGAGATCGCCGATCACGCAGGCACGATCCCGTGGGAGATCTTGACGTCGATCTCGCGGCGGGTTCCTCGTTTCTATAGAGAACCTTGAACCCGCTTCCGCTTTGGCGCGATCTCTTCGTTG
Source organism: Polyangiaceae bacterium (assembly GCA_009781005.1). Classification (GTDB taxonomy): domain Bacteria; phylum Myxococcota_A; class Polyangia; order Polyangiales; family Polyangiaceae; genus Labilithrix. Next base: position 7,446 of record WQYX01000020.1, read on the forward strand.
GGCCTGCGCTGCGGTCCTCAAAGCCTCAGGGCTGTTCCGGTCCGCTGCTCGGCCCGGCCTCGACCTCGCGCCAAATCGATTGCGGGAGAAGGCTTGTCCGGTTCCGGCTGCATCGAGGTAGACTCCGCGCGCCGTGGCTGAGCAAATCGAAATATCGAAGACGCGAGGATTGCTCTCGATCGTCGACGCGATCATCGATCCGGTGCTCGGTATTCTCGACGATCTCGGCGCGACGATTTTGCTCCTCGTGCGCGCGATCATCTGGCTCGTTCGGCCGCCGTTTCGCGTTGCGCAGCTTCTCGTTGCCATTGAATTCATTGGCGCGGGTTCGCTCTTCATCACGGCGCTCGTGGGCATGTTCACTGGCATGGCATTCACGGTGAGCACCATCCTCGGCTTCCGCCAATTCTCGGCCGAGGGCATGGTGGGTGGCGTGGTGGCACTCGCTCTCGCGCGCGAGCTCGCCCCCGTCCTTACGGGCGTCGTCGTTACCGCGCGCGCTGGAAGCACCATGGCAAGCGAGCTTGGCAACATGCGCGTGACCGAGCAAATCGATGCCATCACGACGATGGGCGTAAGTCCCATTCAGTATCTCGTCGTGCCGCGTATTCTTGCCACGACCTTGGTGCTGCCGCTTTTGGCGCTCGCGTTTGGTATTGCAGGCATGTTCGGCTGCTGGCTCGTGGCCGTGGTCTGGCAGGCCATTGATCCGGGTGTGTTTTTCGATCGCGTGCAGACTTTCGTGAAGTTCGCGGATATCCGCATGCTCTTTCTCAAGAGCGCACTCTTTGGCGTCATCGTGAGCACCATCTCCTGCAAGCAGGGCTTCTTTGCGTCAGGTGGTGCGCGCGGGGTGGGGGAGGCCACCGCAAGGGCCGTCGTCGTCAGCATCGTTGCGATTTTTGCTGCGGACTACGTGACGACGACCTTGATGACGGAGATTTGACCGCGGGAAACGTGTGATGGGGCAGGCCCCGGGGCCTGCCCCTACATCCGACAATACATTTCGTAGGGGCGGCCCCCTGTGGCCGCCCCGTATTGGCGCTATCTGTGCACGCGGTTGGGGAGGCGCGCGACGCGCGGAGTTGTCATGGGTGTCACTGTTTTGTCATGCAGGCCTTATAGCCTCCACGCCAAAAAGGAATGGAGCATGAGGCACAAATATAAGTATAGCCTGTTCGTAGCACTGGCAGGCAGCGTTCTCGTCCCCGCGTGCGGGGATGACACGACGGTAAACAGCGCCGTGCAGAACAGCACCGGGGAAGAGCCGGATTCGTCGGCGCCGAATCAGCCGACGCGGACGATCATCATGGTCTGGGACGGATTGCGCCCCGATTCCGTTAACGCAACGGATACTCCCAACTTGTACGCTCTGCGGCAGTCCGGCGTGAACTTCAGCGACAACCACTCGACCTACCCCACGTTCACGATGATGAATGGTTCGTCCTTTGCGACGGGATCCTTCCCGAAGACCAGCGGGTTTTATGGCAACACCTTCTGGACTCCACCGCAGGGTGCATCCAACACCATTCCATCCGGCAATCTTGGCACGCCGAACGGTACCCGTGCAGCGGCCGCCGACTATGTCGACCCGATTTTCACGGAGGACTACCAGGTCCTGACCACACTCAACAACTACTACGGAGGCCAGCTCTTGTTGGTTAAAAGCCTGTTTGCCACGGCGCAGGCTGCGGGCTTGACCACAGCCACGATCGGCAAATCTGGGGCGGCGTATATCCAAGATCTTGGCCAAGGCGGCTACTTCGTCGACGAAAACACGGTGCAACCGCGCAGCCTCGTCACGGAGTTGCAGGCCGCCGGCTATGCGTTGCCGTACAATACGCAATTCGGCTATTCGGGCAACGACGCGGTGACGCTGGCGAGTACCAACGGCGATCCAACGGTGCGTGCGGGCTATATCACCTTCAACACTGCCGCTTATGATAGCGAAGGTGGTGGGATCACCATTGCCGCGCGTGACAGCACGGACACGACCCAGGGTGCGCCGGAAGATGCGGCCAACAAGTACATGCTATCCGTGTATGCCAACTACATCCTGCCAAAAAAGCAGCCGATGCTAACTTTGATTTGGTTTCGCACGCCGGACAATGTTGAACACGGTTACGGACCGGGTTCGGCCAACGCGATCGCTGGCCTGCGTTCCCAGGATCAACGCTTGGGCGAGCTGATCACTGCGCTCAAAGCAAACAGCCTAGATGCGAGCACCAACTTGGTCATCGTTTCCGACCACGGTCACTCCAGCGTGTCAGGCCCGCTCTCGCTGTATCCATTGCGCGCGATCACTCCGTCGAACACGGTACCGAATGGCGCACCCGTCAACGGAGCGACCAGCGGCACCAGCACTGCCGCCATGGGTGCGGTTTCCAGCAGCGGTTATTCCTTCTCTGGCGACGTACGCTCGGCGGACTTGCTCACGTATCGCGGTTTCAAGGCTTACGACGGCTCGGGTTGTGTAACTTCGGCCATGGTTGGTCTGCAAGCCGATGACACGCCAACCATTCCGGTCAAGGTTGACACCGACGGTACGCTTTGTGGAGCAGCCAACACGAAATACCAGGCCGTCAGCGCCAGCCTTGCCACGCCCGTGGCCAGCTTCACGGTGCCATCTCCGGGCAGCCTGCCAGCCAACGGCATCGTGATCGCTGCCAACGGTGGTTCTGATTACTTTTATGTGCCGAGCCATGACCCCGTCACGGTTCAGAACCTCGTGAAAGTATTGCAAGAACGGGAGGAATACGGCGCAATCTTCGTTGACAGTCGTTATGGCACGCTGCCTGGCACGCTGCCCATGTCCATGGTCAACCTGGAGAATGCGCAGCGTCAGAACAACGGGCAGCCGGACGTGATCGTAAGCTTCACCTGGGACGATCAGGTCTCCATCCAAGGGATGCCAGGCATCGAGTTCGAGAGCACCGGTGGCCAGCGCGGCATGCACGGTAGTTTCGGGACCTCGGATGTCCACAACACGCTGATCGCCAACGGCCCGTCGTTTCGCGGTGGTGCCATCATCTCGAACCCCACAGGCAACGTGGACGTAGCACCAACGGTGGCCTATCTGCTGGGCCTGACAATGCCGCAAGCCGATGGTCGCGTCATCCATGAAGCGCTGCTCAACCCAGCCAGCACGAACACGCCGACCGTCGCAACGTCGACGATCACGCCGGATGCAGCGGCAACCGGGCTGAGCTTCGAGCTGCCGACCGATCCAACGGGCAACACCAAAGACACCGCTCTCACGCAGGGCACGTATACCATCCACCTGGCCGTGAAGGACCTGAACGTCGACGGCACAACTTACCGCTACTTCGACTATGCCAAAGCCGTTCGTCAGTAAGGCCTGCACCATGGCAACCGGCGCAGCGCTCCTTGCTGCTGCGCCGGTCGCCGCGGCCAGTGGAAAAATCCCCACCTTCGAATCCATATTCCAGGCAGGGAGCGAGCCGGTCTCGCTCTCTTACCGCGCCACATTCGAAGCACAGGATGGTCCGCACACGTTGCAAGTCTGGCGTGACGGACAGAGTCGTTTGCGTCGTAAGACGGATGAAGCCGTTGACGCATACGTGATTCGCAATACGGCAGACCCCGTAGAATACCAGATGACCGTGGTTGACTACCGCAAGCGCATCACCACGCGCATCGACCGCAACAATCTGATTCGTCTCGGGCACTTCAGCGATTGGTTCGACTTGGCGCACGGGCTGCGCCATCCGGCCGGAACCTATCGCCTTGCACCAACCACTGCACCCGCAGGAGCGCCGAAGCCAATTTCGGCATGCCGCTGGTATGCACTCACGCAAGGCAATGACATACACCGCATTTGCTGGAGTACACGCGAGCACCTGCCCATGGTCATCTGGTCCGATCGCACCTCTTCAGCCGTCTGGCATGTGGCAGCGGTCGAGCACGGACCCATCGACAATGACGTTTTTCTACTCCACGACGCTGGTTTCGCACATACCGACGCCAACGCGGATATTGACCGAGATTAGGGGCGGCCACGGGGGGCCGCCCCTACATGCGCTGTCCGTGGGCGTATCGTGGGTCTATTGAAGCTTGAGCACGACGAGGCCTGCCGCCGGCACGAGTAGGTTCAAACTGCCCTCATGGGCCGTGAGGATGCCACCGCTGTTTCCGAAATTGCTGCCGCCGTAATGCAGTGAGTCGCTATTGAAAATCTCCTTCCACTGTCCCCCAACTCGCCAGTCCGAGATAATATAGCCCTGATCGAAAACCCTGTCGTTGAGGCTCCCCACAACCAGATAAACGTCCGAGTCCTGCCAACGGCAGAAGGCGATCACTCGGTTGTCGTTCGAGACGTGGACCACCTCGATATTCCGGTTGCGGAGCGCGGCAGAGGCGAGACGCAGCCGGTTCACGTCGTGGTAGAAGCGGAATAGGTTCGCACCGGTACCCTGTCGCAGGCCGTGCAGATCCTCGCGGTTCTCGAGCACCGCGTTGTACTTGAAGCGGCGCTCTGCGCCGACCTCCTCGCCAAACAGGAACATCGGCGTGCCAGCCGACAGCGCCGTGATACCGTAGGCGAAACGGCAACGTGCTTCTGCGTACTCGCGTGTTGTGCCGAACAAGGGCGCGCCGCCGGCCGCGACGACGATGGAGCGATGGGAGGTATATTGCTTATCCGTGTCGTTCCGGTCCCAGTCCGGATCGAGCAAGGGCCCCTTGCTGTTGCCTGCCTCATCATGGGAATCGACATAGACGACGTGGCCCGCCCCAGAGGCCTGAAGTGCTCCAGCAAAGGAATCGAGCCGCAGCGGCTCACCATGTAGGAACTGGCTCGCGTTCCAGATTAGCTTGGCATAATCGGCCCCCTTGTCCGTATCGCCGGCGAGATGGTGGCAGAAGTCGGCATACCACCGCGCGTTGAAGCCCATACCTCCACTCTCGACCGGTTTCGTCACCTCGTCCCAGGTCGAGTGATCTTCGGCAATCAGGATCACGTCCGGCTTGATCAACCGCAAGGTGCGCCCGAGTTCGCGCAGCAGCTTTGCACCGAATAGGTTGGCGTCCGGCACTTCTACGCCGTCGGCATGGCGTTGGTTGTAGGCATGGATGGAGGTCGTTTGGTCGACGCGTAACCCATCCACGTGGAACTCCTGGATGAGCGCGGCTGCGCTGCTGATGAACAGTTTGCGGACCATTTCCTCGTGGTAGCGCGGGGCGAAACCCGTGGAGTCGTTGTCGACGTAGCCACCATCCGCTTGCGTATACTGGGAGGGCATCCCCTCATACCAGTAGTAACAGTTCAGATCCGGCGAGGCCGCGTCATAGAACCACTGCGCCCGCTCGGCATCTTGAGCGTAATGATTGTAAACGACGTCCATGATCACCGCGAGACCGCGTTTGTGGGCCTCCTTGACGAAGAACTTGTACTGGTCGCGGCCGCCATCGCTGTACTCGATGGCGAAGAAATGCGAGGTGGAATAGCCCCAATTCTCACCACGGCCGCTGAACTCCAATATTGGCAAGAGCTCGACCGCGTTCACGCCGGCGTCCACGAGCTGGTCCAGCAGCGCGATCGCGTCTAGGAGGGTGCCCGGCCGTGGCGACCCCAAGCCGAGCGCTCCGGTGTGAAGCTCGTAAATGACGAGGTCCTCAACGCGCGACGGCGGCCTTTCCGCGACGAACTCGTCCTGCCAGAACTCGGCTTCCGAGATGAAATGCCGCTCGGGCCAGACCCGCGCGACGCTGGGCGATTCGACTAGGTAGGGGGGCTCCTCAACGAAGTACCGCTTCACGCGCGTTGGGTCGACCACGACCGAACAGCTGACGGTGCCGTCGAGGTCCGACAGCAATCCCGTGTAGCGGGATCCATCTGGATTGAAGCCTCCGTAGCCGATTTGGCGACGCGAGTAGAGGTCCGTCCGGTAGGCCACGGAGCCGTCGTTGCGCCGGATGCGATACATATACGGCTTGTGGTCGAACGCGGCGAAGTTGCGCAGGCGCGGCTCCTGCGGATCGGTCTCCCAGACATCCTCTCCGACTCGCTGCAACGGGAATGGGCCGAGGTCCTGGCGCACACCAGAGCCGTCGTCCGCGATGTAGCCTCCGGCGATGTCTCCGAACGGCAGGCTGCCACTCGCGGGGGCGCGAGTGGCGTCCTTCCGATTCCAGATCGTTCCAAACACGAGATCGATAGACTGCGCGTTGGGGGCCCAAACGGCGAAGCGGATGCGATCGGTTCCGTTTTGCGCACAATGAATCCTGTTGGCGCCCAGTCGCGTGCAGTGTGCGAGGTAGTACGTCTCGCTTTGAGGCTGTCCCGAGAACTGGAACGATCGGGTCTGCTCGCGCGAGTCACGGTCCCGCACTTCGGTCGGGATCGCCCAAACCTCTTGGCCGTCCGGATAGACAAAGGAGACGCCCCACTGGAACCACGTCCCTTGGAATGCGGCGTCGAGGTCGACGCTCGCGCGAAACGTCACGGAGTCGTTGCTCGGTGTGTCGCGCGTCATGTCTACGACCGACCACCGGTCAGAATAGCGCCCGGCGCCATTCCAGCTTCCGTGTAGTCGCGCACGCACCCCGGGCAGCACATTGCCCACCAGACCGGTGGCATAGATGAATAGAACCGATGCGGTGGCCATGGGCAAAACCCCTTGAGCGGTTACGAAAGGGCCAGCATCCGATCGATGGGCACCCGGGCGGCATTCCGGAGTGCTTCATCCATCTCCAGCCTTGGTTCGAGATCGCGCAGCGAGAGATAGACTTTCTCCAGCGTGTTTTTTTTCATATGCGGGCATTCATTGCACGCGCAATTGGCCTCCGGTGGCGCCGCGATGAATGTCTTGGCGGGCGCTGCTTTCGTCATTTGGTGCAAGATGCCCGGCTCGGTTGCAACAAGGAACTCCGTCTTGTCGCTCTTGATGGCGTAATTGAGGATACCCGTCGTCGAGCCAACGTAGTCCGCCATGCGGAGCACCACGTCTTCGCATTCCGGGTGCGCGAGAAGCAGGGTGCCCGGGTAACGAAGCTTCAGGCCCTCGATCTTTCGCTCGCTGAAGGTATCGTGCACAATACACGTACCCTGCCAGAGGACCATCTTTCGACCGAGTTTTTTATTAATGAATCCGCCAAGATTCTTGTCTGGCGCGAAGAGCACGGTTTTGTCGGCAGGGATTTGCGCGACGATCTTCTCTGCATTCGAAGATGTCACGATGTAATCGGAAAGTGCCTTCACCGCGGCCGAGCAATTGATGTAACTTACAAGTACAGCTTCTGGATAGCGCGCCTTCCACGCCGCTACTTTGTCGGCGGGGGCGCCGGAGGCAAGCGAACACCCGGCTTCGAGATCCGGAATGACCACGATGCGATCGGGATTCAGGATCTTCGCAGTTTCCGCCATGAAGTGAACGCCGGCAAAGCAGATGACATCGGCTTTCGTCTTCGCTGCGGCCTGCGAGAGCTGGAGCGAGTCGCCGATGAAATCCGCAACGTCTTGGATCTCACTGTCCTGGTAGTAATGCGCAAGAACGACAGCGTTCCGCTCCTTTTTGAGCCGGACGATTTCATCTTCGAGATCGAGCGCCGGATCGACCGGGAGAGCAGAGGCGCGCCCGGCGATGGGCAGCGAACGGGTCATCATTTTGCGTACCCTAGCCCGCTTTCGATTTGCCGCGATCTCTTCGTTGGGGCCTGCGGTGCGGTCCTCAAAGCCGACCAAGGCTGTTCCGGTCCGCTCCTCGGCCCCGCCTCGACCTCGCGTCAACTTGAAAACGGTTTAATCTACGGCGCTCGCGACGCCTGACTTTTCATGTCTTTCGTGAGAGAAGCTTCTCGGCGAGCCGAGGACCGAGCGCGTCGTGCATCATGCCCGACACGATCGATTCGACGTGCTCTCGTTCTTCTGCGTTGGCGAAGACGAACTGAATGCCCATGCCGGCGGGCTTGTCCTCCGTGGCTTCGCTCTCATGGATGACCCACTTGACGACGGCGGAGAGCTCGAGTTGCACCGTCGAACCTGCCTCCGCGTTCGCTGCGTCCGTGGAGCGAGCTCCGGTTGGTACTCCAAGGATAAAAATGAACGCAGTGCCGACTTCGAGCGGGCGCGTCGTGCGAATGAAGGTGCCGCCCTTCGAAATGTTTTTCGTGTAGTCTGCAAAGAACGTGTTGAGTCGTTTGTAGTCGACGTGCAGCACGATCGGCGCGCGTTCATCGCTTCGTTTCTCACCGTCCTGCGATTCCGCTCGGGACATCGGGTGCGGAGGATACATCACATGCAAACGAGAACGTGCAAATCGGCGAGGTTGTGTCCGGTGGGGTTGGTCTCGATGGCAGTGCCCAGGCGGTGGTGCAAGGGGCCCGTGTCGAAGCGAACAAGCGACTCGTCGAGCAACGCAGGAGCGATCTCTCTTGCGCACTCCGCGAACGTCGCATCGACGATCGCGCCGGCGCTGCCGCTCGCGCCGTCGACGCCGTCGGTGGCGAGCGCAAGAAACTGTGTGTTCGGAGCGAGTGCGCGGCCGACGAGCGCGGCGAGATGGGTCGAGCGGCCGCCGCGGCCCGCTCTGCGCACGGCGATCGCCGGCTCGGCCACGCGAACGATCGCGCTGGAAGGCCGGAGCGAGTGCGATCGACGAATGTAATACGCAGAAAGTTTCTCCGCGGAGGCAGTGGACGGCGCGACGGTGCGTGCGGCGATCCCTTCCTGCCGGAGCGCGCGAGCCACGGCGTGCGCGAGATCTTCGGGGCGCACCACGAACCTGGCCTCGTCGCCCGGGCGATTCATCGCGGCCCAGAGCGGATCCATCGTCTCGAGGAGCGGCACGTTCGCGAACGAGGGTGCGCAGCGCCGGAGGATGCGCCGTGCGTCCTCGATGCTCGAGTCGTCCGGCACAGTCGGTCCAGAGCCCACATCGCTCGGCGTGCCGCCAACGACGTCGCTCGCAATGCGCGTGAGCACGCCATCCACCGTGCACGCTCGCAACAGGCCGCCGCCTTTGATGCGCGAGAGGTGTTTGCGCACGACGTTGATGGCTCGCACGTCCGCGCCCGACGCGAGCAGCGCAGCAGCGATCTCTCGTTTGGTCGCGAGCGTCACACCATCGATGGGTGCGCAGACGAGCGAAGATGCGCCTCCCGAGATGAGGACGAGGATGGTGCGAGGCTCGTCCGGTGAAACGAGCTCGAACGCGAGATCGGCCGCGTGCATGCTGCGCTCGTCGGCGAGTGGGTGAGCGGCGCGCGCGACCCTGAGGCAGTGTTCGATGCCGGCTTGCCGGACTGCGTGTTCGAGCGACCGGACGGACGTGCCGTCGGTCGTGATGACGAGGATATCTTCGATGCTTTTGCCCCAGCGGCGAACGGCGCCTTCAACCATCGCTGGAGCGGCTTTGCCGATCGCGAGCACGCGCGCCGGCGGACGCGGACGCCCCGGCAGCGAGCGTGCGACGCGCGTCGCCAGATCGAGCTCGCCGAGCGCCGAGCGCACGATGCAGAGAAGCATACTTCCAGTCATCATCGCGCGTTCATCGCGGGCGAGGGTCGCGGAGACCGACGACGTTGGTGCCGAAGATCTGTTGCCACGAAGCGAGCACGGTGAAATAAATCGAGCGATCGCTCGGGCCTGCCAGCGGCTGTCCGGAGAGGGCGTGATCGCTGAAGCGGCATCCGGCGTGGACGCTCAGCATCGGGCCCGTGGCTCGCGGGAAGATGGGCACATCGAAGCCGATGCCCGCCTGAAGCCCAGGGCGCGCGCCGAACGCGCCACCTTCCGGTTGCATGAAGACTGCGCCGAGCTCGAGTCCGAACGAGTCGAGGGCGAGATCGACGCGCGGTGCACCGAACTCCATGCCTTTGAGCCAGCGCGCAAGAAAGAGCGGACGTAGCTCGACGCCGAACGCCACGATGCGACGCGGCTCGGACGTCGAGCCGACGAGCGGGCCGTCCTCGTAGCTTCCGAAGATACCTGCGGTCTGCAAGTATCGAAAACGAAGATCCCCCGCAGCGCGCGGCGCGCGCGGGCCGAAGGTCACGCCCGCGCCAACCGCCACGGCCATGTCGCCATCGATGCGTCCGTAGGTCGTATCCGCAGCGCGCGCCGGAACGGCCGAAAACATGATGGCCGTCATCAAAACCACACGGAGGCAAACCGTCGCGGCAGGTTTGCTCATGAGCCCAACACGCGTGTGATGTCTTCGCGCAGCTCGGGCGACAGAACGATGCGCACGCGCGATATCTCCTGCCCGGCGAGGCGACCGAGGACGAACGACACGTCGCGGAGCTGCCGCGCCGGTCCTTTCGCGAAGACGACGAGAAGCGGCTCGCCTTCGCCGTCATTGAAGGGCGTGTCTCTCGCTACGTCGAGTCCAACGAAGACATCCGGGTTCATGCCGTGCGTGTGTGCCACCTCGCGCGCCATCTCGAGTGCGGCGCGGCGCCCCTCGGGCGACGCCTGTTCGCCGAAGAGTTCGAAGGTCTTGAACAATCGGCGCTCGCGCACGCGCATGCAAAGGTTTGCAAGATCCGCGTCGGGCCCCGACTCCCATGCGTGCATGGCTACGGTCAACACGGCGTCGTCGAGTTCGAGATAGTCGGCAAGATCAGGAGCTTCGCCGTGAGCCGCACGTTCGATGGCCCTGGGCGTGCCTGGAAGACGCACGCCGTCGGCAATGAGTGTGCTCGCGCGTCCGAGCACCGTGCGAATCATCCACTCCGCCGTGCGCGTGGTCTTGTGGAGATAGACTTGTTGGAACATGAAGAGGCGCGCGAGGATGAATGCTTCAATGGCGGGCAACCCCTTCGCGCCGTCAATGGCGAGGCCAGGCGCCTGCCCCGGAGAGCTTGGGGCGAAGCGGAGACTGCGAAACAGCCAGTCGAGATCGAAGACGCCGTAGCGAACACCGGTGGAGTGCGCGTCGCGCAAGAGGTAGTCGCAGCGATCGACGTCGAGCGTGCCGCTCACCGCCCGCGCAAGATACGGCAGCGGGTGCTCGCTTCGGACGAGCGCTGCAACGCGTTCGGGCATATGGGAATCGACGCTTGCGAGCACGCGGTGAACGTCCGTACGAGGATCGACGATGATCTTCTCGGTCCACTCTTCGTGGTGCGCCGTTCCCGCGATGGCGTCTTCGAACAAGTGCGAGAGCGGTCCGTGACCCACGTCGTGAAGGAGAGCTGCGGCCAGGGCGTCTTGCGCGCGGTCGCTCGTCACCTGCTGCCAGAACGGTAGCTCGCCATGGATCTGGCGCAGGCGCGTGAGAAAAAGCTTCATCACGTGAGCGGCACCAATGGCGTGGGCGAAGCGCGTGTGCTCGGCGCCCGGAAAAGCGTACGACGCGACACCGAGTTGGCGAATGCGGCGCAAACGCTGGACTTCCGAGGTGTCCATCAAGCGAGCGATCACGTGCTCTTCGTCGGCTTCGAACGATACGAGCCCGTGCACTGCGTCGCGCAGGATCATGATCTCCCCCATAACACGGCCGCTCTCGGTTCTTCGGCCCCGCCTCGACTCGAAAGCGGTCGTGCAAGTTGGGGCTGTCTGAGTTATTTTCGAACGATCGACGATGGCGGAATCTGATCCCCGTTCGCTGCTCCGCCTGGTTGACATTTTGAGTGCGCTGCCCGCGTCGCAGCTCAACGCGCTCGTCGCTCGCCTCGGAATGCGGATCGATCCCGCCAAGCGGCTCGATCCGCCGCAGCAGGTGGCGCGCGCGCTCGTCGCACTGCCGGATCTGCGCGATCCGAGCCGGCTGCCGCCCGCGAGCGTCGAGTTACTTCATCGCATCGTCGACGCGCGAGGCACGCTCGTCATGGCGACGATGCCGGCGTCGGTGCAACCTCTCGTCGAGCGCGGGATCCTCTTCGCGCGCGCCATCGGCAAAGGCAAGATCCAGTTGCTCTTGCCAACTGCGTACCTCGTTCAGCTTCGCTCTTGGGAAGGTGAGGACCCAAGGGGGATGCGCGCGCTGCTCTCCCAAGCATCGTTCGAGACGATGAGCGCCATTGCCGGCCACTATCTCGGAAGGCCTGCCACACCGCCGATCGCGCTGTCGTTCGAGGCTGCGTGGGATGTGCTCGGCGATCCAGACGGCTTGCGCGAAGAGATCGGAAAGCTCTCGTCCACCGAGCTTCGCGTGCTCGAAGGCATCGAGGAATTCGGAGGTGAGGTCGACACCGAAGAGTTGCTCGAGCTCGAACGCGAGCCGTTGCGTCTGCGAACGGCGTCTGGCGCTACTCCGTCTCGTCGTGGCGTCGGCTTCTCGCTCGAGCGCCGAGGCATGCTCATTCCGGTTCACCCGAACCGTCATATCGTGCCCACCGAGGTCGCGCAGATCATCGGCGCCACACGTCACGCCGAGCGCGAGGAGCGCCGCGAACAAGTGCGCACCTTCGTGATCGAAGGCGATCACGCGCCCCGGCGCGCACGCTTCTCAATGGATCCGGGACCGTTCGCCATGGCTCTGGCCTTCGCGGTTCGCGAACCAGGCAACGAGGTTCGCCCGGGAATCGGTACACCGAAGTCGCTCATCGCGAAGATCGCCACGCGCTTCGGCCGCGATCCTCAGCACGTCGCGCTGCTCGTAGCGCTCTCGCGTGCCGTCGGACTTTGGGAGGCGTCGGCCATCAACTCGAGTGCGCCACCAGGCTCACTTGCCATGCACGATCTCGCGCATCAATTGTATCTTGCATGGAGGCGCGGGGGTGCGTGGGATGAAGCTCGAAGCGACCCCGAGATGCTTCGCCTGCCGACCGAACAGCGCGACTCCAGCGCGAGCGGCGTCGTGCGCGATCTCGTGCGCGCGGCGTTGTGCGAGCTCGGTGAGGGTCGCTGGATCCCGTGGACGAGCCTCGAAGGTTATTTGAAGACGGACCATCGCATGGCAGGCATCGAGCGTCTGCTTCGCCGCTGGGCGGAACGCGCGTCTCTGCCGCCCGTCACTCCCATGGAGGTCGCGCGCCGCATCGTGTTCGAGAGTTTGCCTGCGCTCGGCATCCTCGATCTCGGCGAAGAGGACGACGACGAAGGCGCGCTACAGATCGCGCTTCGCCTCACGCCGCGCGGACGTTCGCTCGTTGTTGGTCAGGTCCCGGCGCACGACACGACCGCATCGAAGTTTCTCGACACGCACGTGCTCCGGCTCGGCGCTACGGCGAAGGTCGGGGCCGTTCTGAACCTGTTCGGTTTCGTCGACGTCGGACGTGCCGCGGAGCAACTCGATCTCGTCGTCGCACCGCAGACGCTCGCACGAGCGCTGTCGGCAGGCGTCGATGCGGATGCACTTCGTCAACGAATCGAGGCCATCGCACCGCTGCCGGAAGGTCTGTCGCGCACGCTTACGCAGGCGAGCGTCGTTGTCGGGCGCGGCACGTTCGCGCAGGCAAACGGCTTCTTGTGGGTCGACGACGCCAATGTCCGCGAGCTTCTTCGCACGAGCAAATCCACTTCGGAGCTCTTCGTCGATCCTTCGCCTCTCGGAGGTTTGCTCGTCGCGCCTCAAATCGATCTCGATCGTCTCGTGCGCCGCTGTCGAACCGTTGGTGTCGAGGTCGTGCTCGAAGGACAGGTCCTTCGAGCGCGCACGGCTCCTGCATCGAAGTCGCCGTCGGGGCAGCATCGCCGCACGTCAACGACCAAGATGCGCGCCGTCAAAAGCGAGTAGACCGCTTTCGATTTGCCGCGATCTCTTCGTTGGGGCCTGCGATGCGGGTCTTGTTACCCTGGGACAGTTGCCATACGCGCATGGACCCATGCGTCGATTTCGTGGCGCGGGGCGATGGCTTCGATGCGGCCGCCGCGCACGAAAACCTCCGCGGGCAGCGCGCGACCGTTGTACGTGCTTGCCATGGAGAAGCCGTACGCACCGGCGTCGAGGATCGCGACCGCGTCGAAATGATCTTCGGGGAGATCGTGCACCCCGAAGTCGTCGGAGCTCTCGCAGACGGGACCGACGACGCGGAAGGCACCGAGCGGACCGGGCGGCGCGGTGAGCGGCACGATACGATGGCGTGCTTGATAGAGCGCGGGGCGAATGAGATCATTCATGCCGGCGTTGAGGATGATCCAACGGTGTTCGCGATCGCCGACTTTGCGTTGCGTGACGCGCGCAACGAGCACGCCGTGGGCGCCCACCAACCCGCGACCTGGCTCGCAGTAGAGCGCGAGATTCGACAAGCCGTGTTCGGCTTTGAGAGCGCGCGTCGCGCGGATGAAATCGGCAGGGGAGACAGAACAGCCGTCGCCGTAATCGATTCCGAAGCCGCCACCCGTGTCGACGTACGACAGCGCGAAACGCGCCTTGACCTCGCGCGCGACCTCGAAGAGCGCGCGTGCCGATGACAGGTATGCGTTCACGTTCGTGATCTGCGAGCCCACGTGCGAGGTCATGCCCACGAGACGGACCGTAGGGGTTTGAGCGACGAGATCGAGCGCGTCGGCGATGCGCGCGCGTGCGACGCCGAACTTCGCTTCGTCGTGTCCCGTCGTGATGTGGGCGTGTGTGTCGATGGTCTCGGCGTCGACGCCCGGGTTCAGGCGAATGGCGATGCGAGCCGTGCGACCGCACTCTTTTGCGCGGGCGCCGACGCGCGCGATTTCTTCGACGCTCTCGACGTTGATGGCGCAGATCCCTTCTCGGCCGGCGAGGATCGCGCGATCGATCTCGTCATCTTGCTTTGCGACGCCGCTGTAGACGATCTTGTCCGCAGCGATCCCCGAGCGCAGCGCGAGTTCGAGCTCACCTCCGCTGACGACGTCGGCGCCGCAGCCTTCTTCCGCGAGAGCGCGCACGATGAGGGACGCCGAGTTGGCCTTGATGGCGTACGCGACGAGGTGCGGTTCGCGCTCGAACGAGGCTTCGAGATCGCGCGCTTCCTTCGCGATGGCGTCGATGTCGTAAACGTACGCCGGTGTACCGATGCGACCATCGGCAACGATGTCCGAGAGGCGAACGCCACCCAACCAGAGAGTCCCATCCGCACTGCGTGAGCAAGACATAAGGAACGACGCCGCGCTCAATTAGGTCACACTCCGCGAAATCGCAAGGCGCGCTTGTCGTAGCGCGCGCCGTTTGATTCTCCGAAGGTCCGCGCGCTATGAAAGTTACTTTCGCGCTTTCGCGCGACTCACGAAGACCATGTCGATTCGCCGATCGAAACTCATATGCACGCTGGGTCCCGCGTGTGACTCCGTCGAGGGCTTGAAGGAGCTCATCGATGCTGGAATGGACGTCGCACGTTTCAACTTCTCGCACGGCTCGCACGAAGAGCACGAGGCGCGTCTGCAAAGACTCCGCGCCGCAAGCGAAGCGAAGCGAAAGCCTATCGCTGTTCTTCAGGATCTGTGCGGTCCGAAGATCCGCACGGGCAAGTTCGCTTCTCCGTTCGATCTGAAAGCGGGCGCGGAGATCGTGCTCATCGAGGGTGACGGAACGGGTGACGAGACGACGATCCCGATCACGTACGAAGGACTCGCGGGCGACGTGCACGTTGGTGACCGCATCATGTTCGACGACGGGCGCATCGTGCTCGCCGTCACGGGCATCGAGGGCGAGAACGTCCGCGTGGTCGTCACGCAGGGCGGCGGCATGCGAAGCCGCGTCGGTGTCCACTTGCCCACGCGCACGATGCGCATCGGCGCGCTCACGGAAAAGGACAAGGACGATCTCAACTTCGGCCTGTCGATGGGCGTCGACTACGTCGCGCTTTCGTTCGTGCGTCGCGCGGACGACATGCGCCTGGTTCGTGAAATCTGTCAGGCGTGGGGGAAGCCAACGCCCGTCGTCGCGAAGATCGAGACGCCCGACGCTGTCGACAACATCGAGAGCGTCGTGGCTGCATCCGATGCCGTCATGGTTGCTCGTGGCGATCTCGGTGTGGAGTTCCCACCGGAGCGCGTGCCGGTGATTCAGCGTCAGATCCTCGCGGTCGCCCGGCGCGTGCGCCGCCCCGTCATCGTCGCGACCGAGATGCTCCAGTCCATGACCAAGAGTTCGCGCCCCACGCGCGCCGAAGCGAGTGACGTTGCGAATGCCATTCTTTCTGGCGCCGACTGCGTCATGCTCTCGGGCGAAACCGCCAACGGCGATTACCCAACCGCCTCGGCAGCCATGATGAGCGCGATCGCGGTCGAGGCCGAGGCGAGCCCGTTTTTCGAATCTGCACCGTACGCAACGCGCGCAACGGGTGTACCCGAAGCCGTTGCGCGTGGCGCGGTCAACACGGCTCGCGAGATTGGCGCGAAGTTCCTCGTCGCATTCACCGAAACGGGATCGAGCGCGATGAACGTGAGTCTCGCGCGGCCACCAGTGCCCATCGTCGCGTTCTCACCGAACCCGCAAACCCGGCGACGCATGGCGCTTTTCTGGGGCGTCATCCCTCGCGAGTTGCCCGCACTCAGCGACACGGATGCAATGGTGAACTGGGTGACCGCAGATCTGATGGCAGCCGGTCTCGCATCGCCAGGCGAGCGCGTCGTCGTCGTGTTCGGCGCGCCCCTCGGCGTCGCCGGCAGCACGAACGCCACGCGAGTGTTGGTGATCGGTTAGCGTGGGCCGGCCTTCAGATATGCGTCACCCGCCTTCGTTGCTCGGCATTCGCCGGCGCCTTCGGCGCGGTCGGCTCGCCTTTCGGCGAGACCTCAGGCCCCGTACCTCTCGTACGCCTTCCGGAGTCTGGTGGTGCCTTCGGCACAGGTCGGCCCGCCTGCGGCGGAACCTCAGGGCGGTCTCGGCGGGCTCGCATCTCTTTGGCCGACCCCGTGTCGTGTGTACTCCATGTAAGAGTACATGAAGCACTTCCAACTCGAACGTTCTTCTAGACCGCTTTCAAGTTGACGCGAGGTCGAGGCGGGGCCGAGCAGCGGACCGGAACAGCCTTGTAGGGCTTTGAGGACCGCAGCGCAGGCCCCAACGAAGAGATCGCGTCAAATCGAAAGCGGTCAGCGGATGGCGGACCAGACTTCGTTGGCGAGCGCGCAGTTGTTCACTTGCCGGCGCATCGCTGCTTGCATCTCGGGATCGCTCACTGCCGTCCCGCCGACGAAACGGAAATCAGCTTCACCGGTCCGTCGCAGGCGTACGAGCTCCGCGCCGGTCTTGAGGTTCATCACGCTGACGCGGGCAGGGTGGGGTACTTGCTGCAGATCGTCGGACGTGATCGGACCGCCGTCGGTCGCGCTCTTTTTGGCTTCGGGCGCATCTTCGTCGAGCACCAGCAAATAGAACTGAGCTCGCGTGAGGATGTCGATGGCCGTTGGGATCCCCACTCTCTTTGCTTGGTCGTACTGCTGCTCGAACACGCGCAGGCGAATCTTGTCGCTCGCGTCGCGCACCTCGCGCGCCCAATCATCGCTGAGCACGCGCGTGGCGGCGTATGCCTGGCGGAGGTTCCAAGGTTGATCCGGAGTCGCGTTCTCGTCGAGGTTGTCGTCCTTGTGCGCCGCGCTCGTCTCGCGCAAGAGACAACTGGTGAATGCATCTTTCACGGAGTCCTGCGCGCTCTTTCGCAGCGTCTCCACGTCCTTTGCATCTTCGATGCGCAGTCGCAGGTAGATGCCGGGCAAGCTGCGGAAGTCCCACGTCGCAACGCTTGGATCAACGAAGTCTCCCTTGTACGGCCCCGCAGCTTCGAGCGTGAGTTTTTCGATCTTGTCGCGCAGGGGATACCACTCCGCACCAACCGTTTTGACCGCTGCGCGCTGCTCGGCAAGGAGATTTTCCTTGGCGTGCGCGAGTGAGCGAGCGGACACGATCCAACCAACGAGCATTGCCAGAAGCAGTACGCCGAGACCTACCGTCCACGTTGGACCGGAGATTCGGCCGACCTTCGAGCGAGCGCGCGCAGCGCGTGCATCCTGAATGCTTTTGAGTCCGATCTCGCGATTTTCGTTGCGCTTGCCCGCCACGAGACAACGCCGTCCGATCGTTACTCTGTTGCTGACTTCGGCATGGTGTTGACCATGAAGCTAACGTTCGGGTAGCCCGCGAACGCTGCTGTCTGGAAGACGCTCTTCACGACGACGGCCGGCACGTCCTGATCGATTTGCAGGATGACGACACCGGGAAAAGGCTTATTTGGAGTGACTCGTGTCCACTGGTCTTTTCTTCTACTGAGGGCGTTGAAGAGTTCGTCGATGCGCTGCATGCGCTTGTTGTCTTCGATGTCGCGGGTGCTGCCGGTGAGGGGAGTGCCGTTGACGAGGATGGTGCTGCCGGAGATCGCCACCATTGGCGCGTCGACCATGTCCATCGTGTTCTGGGCCTTCGGCAGTTTGATCCTCTTGTCGAGGGGCGTTTCTCCGGACGCATTGAACGTCATGAGGAGGAAGACGACCGTGACGACCAAGAAGTCGATCATGCTCGTCAGCGAGAGGCTTGCGTTCGTTGCGCGCTGTCCGCCGCCGCTGATTTTCTTCTGAACGAATTTGAGAGGGACCGCCTGCATCAGCCTGCGACCGGGCTCGTGGATCGCCATGGTTCCGTTCCTCAGTTGACTGCGAAAGTGACGTTGAACGCTGGGACCTGCTCGACCTTGCTGCCTCCGGCGGCAAGGCCCCGGTGTGCCGAGTAAATCGCGTCGATGACACCGATCATGTAGACGAAGGGAGTTTCGTTATCTGTATGGAGAATTGCCGTATCGAACTTCTTGTCCGACGGATCGCGGTGCGAGCCAAAGTTCTTCCACTCTGCTTCGATCTTTTGGGCAAGTTCTGGGTAATGGACGCTCTTCGTGCCGCCTGGTCCGACAACGACATTGTCTTTGCGGGGAACATCCACCGAGCTGATGACGTTGGCGCCCTGCTTCCACGAGAGGACGAACTTGTCCGGTGACTGCATCTCGACATGGAGCCGTTTCTCGGGCTCGACCGGGGTGGGCTCGTCGAGATTCGGGGGACCCGGCACCTGAGCATCCGCGGCAATGCGAGTCATGTGCGTCCACACCGCAGTGATGAGGAGGAACGAGATGGTCACCATGAGCAGGTCGATGAACGGGATCATGTTGACCTCCGAATCGAGCGCTCTTCGACCGCCCTTGCCACCGCCGACGTCTATGCCACCCATGAAAAACTCCGAACTAGGGAGGAGTTCTCCTCCGGCTTTGCGTCGCTCGCGACGTTTCCGGATGAGAACTCATTCCACATTGGTCCAATCACTATGTGCACTGTGCACGCATTAGGCTGCGACCGCAGACAAGTTGACCTTCTGGCGGTTGTTGACGACGAGATTGAGTACCTGGACGCTCGCTTCGTTGATGTCGTCTTCAATCGCCTGGGTCTTGCCGTTGAGAAGGGCATAACCGACGAGCGAAACGAGGGCGACGATGAGGCCGAACGCGGTGCAGTTCATGGCCTCACTGATACCTTCAGCGAGGATGCGAGCCTTCTGGCTGGCGTCGACCGACTCACCCGAGACGGCACCGAAGCTCCGGATCAGACCTGAGACGGTGCCAAGGAGACCCGTGAGCATGGCGAGGTTCGCAAGGAGGGCGAGGTAACCCGTGCGCTTTGAAATCCTCGGGATCTCGCGCAGCGCGGCTTCATCCATCGAAGCCTGCACTTCTTCGTCGGAACGATTCACCTTGACGAGACCCGCTTGAACGATGCGCGCGAGAGGTGCGTTCGCTGCCGAGCACATCTTCACGGCTTTCGATACGTCCCCCGCGAGGATGCACTTCTGCATCGTGGCGATGAAGACGTCCTTATTGATGGACGATCCGTAAAGATAATAGGCTCGCTCGCCGATGATTGCGACCGAGAAGACGAGCCACACGAGAATGACGGACATCATAATGAGGCCGCCGTCGTTGTAGTGCTTCCAGAGAGTGGCAAACATGTGTGCTCCGTTTCCTCCGTGATGATCGGGCTTCCATGCCCGCCTCAAACTTCGATGCTCCGTGCGCGTGTGTGCTGAAAGTATCGGTGACCTTCGCGACAAATTCAGAGCTGTGTGTTCGATGATTCGCTCTCCGCACGGTGTGGTGAAGCGAACCGCGAAATCTTCATATAGCGACGGACGATATCTTCTTGCACACGAATGACGCAAGCCTCGTGACGTTGTTCTTTTGCTGTTGCGCTCTCATGTGCGGTTGGTAAAGCGCTCGAACCGTATTCGGAAGATGTGTTCCGACGTGTAGGGAGACGAGCCGAAGACCAGTGTCTCACGGGCCGAAGTCTGACGGGTTGGACCCGCGTCCGTCAATAGGGTTAGCAACAAAATGTTTCCCCTTCTGCGGCTCAAACGCCTGCGTTTTCACGCCTTTGAGGATTGTTGCAGTGACACTGCAATTCATGAATTCCTGATTTTGTTCGAAATATGGAACGCCTCGGAATCACGAGGAACGACGTCTACTTCGGAGTTCCCAAAGGAAAGTATTCTAATCTATGGCGCGATCATCGCTTCGGGTCTGACGTAGCGATCGAACTCCTCGGGTGTGACGAGCCCCATGGACACCGCGGCTTCCTTGAGTGTCATGTTCTTCTCGTGCGCGAGCTTGGCAACTTTCGCCGCCGCGTCGTAACCGATGGCGGGTGACAGCGCCGTGACGAGCATCAGCGAGTCGCTGAGGTGGTGCGCGATGATCGCGCGATTGGGCTCGATGCCGACGACGCAGTGCTCACGAAAACTTTCGCATGCATCCGCGAGCAGCTCCACCGCCTCGAGCAGATTGTGGATGATCATTGGCTTGAAGACGTTGAGTTCAAGTTGGCCGCTCGCCGCCGCGATCCCAATGGCGACGTCGTTGCCCATGACGTGCGCCGAAACCATCGTGAGAGCTTCGGCCTGCGTTGGATTCACTTTGCCCGGCATGATGGAGCTGCCAGGTTCATTCGCCGGCAGAATCAGTTCACCGATGCCGGCGCGCGGGCCACTTGCGAGAAGCCGCACGTCGTTTCCGATTTTCATGCATGCCGTTGCCAAGAGACGCAACGCTCCGCTCACGTTCACGATCGCGTCGTGGCAAGCCAAGGCCGCGAATTTGTTGTCTGCCGTACGAAACCGAGTGCCCGTGAGATTCCCAATTTGCATCGCCACGCGCTCTGCCCATTGCGGATGCGAGTTGAGCCCCGTGCCCACCGCGGTTGCGCCGAGCGCGAGATCGAGGAGGTTTTCGCTCGCCTGCTCGATCCTCTTCTCCGCGAACCCGAGCTCGGCAGCCCACCCGCTCATCTCTTGACCGAGCGTGAGCGGTGTCGCGTCCATCAAGTGCGTGCGGCCGATCTTCACGATGTCTGCGAACGCGGCGCTCTTTGCTTCGACGGCTTCGCGAAGCGCGCGCACGATCGGCAACAAGCGTTCATGGATACGTGCGTAGGCAGCGATGTGCATGACCGTTGGGAACACGTCGTTCGACGACTGCGACATGTTCACGT
This sequence comes from Polyangiaceae bacterium, assembly GCA_009781005.1. Classification (GTDB taxonomy): domain Bacteria; phylum Myxococcota_A; class Polyangia; order Polyangiales; family Polyangiaceae; genus Labilithrix. The sequence continues at coordinate 28,792 of WQYX01000020.1, forward strand.
GGTCATTCGGATGAATGGATCCCTTGCTCCCGAGGGGCGTCCCAGAAAGTTCGTTCGCGCGGTTTGCAATGACTTCGTTTGCGTTCATGTTCGACTGCGTGCCGCTCCCCGTTTGCCAGACCACGAGCGGGAACTGATCATCGAGCTTGTTCGCAATGATTTCGTCTGCGGCGCGCGCGATGAGATTTGCAAGAGACGCGTCGAGCTTGCCGAGGTCGCGATTGACGAGCGCGGCAGCCTTCTTGACGATGCCGAACGCAACGATGACGGCCGGTGCAAAGCGATGTCCTCCGATGCGGAAGTTCTGGAGGCTGCGCTGCGTTTGCGCGCCCCAGTAACGATCCGCCGGGACGTTGACGGCGCCCATGCTGTCGGTTTCCACGCGATGCCCCATGCGCTGTCTTGCAGCAACCTTCAGACCGCTTTCGATTTGCCGCGATCTCATCGTTGGGGCCTGCGCTGCGGTCCTCAAAGCCGACCAAGGCTGTTCCGGTCCGCTGCTCGGCCCCGCCTCGACCTCGCGTCAACTTGAAAGCGGTCTTCGCGATACTCTCACCGGATGGTCTCGACATCCCGTCCGTGCGGGAGCTAAGGAGCCAATTCACGATGAGCAAGAACTTCCTCGAGCAGCTCAAGGACATGACGGTGGTGGTCTCTGATACGGGAGACTTCAATTCCATTCAGGAGTTTCGTCCTCGCGACGCGACGACGAATCCGTCGCTCATCGCGAGCGCCGCGGCCATGCCTGCTTATGCCAAGCTGACGGACGAAGCGCTTGCGTGGGCTCGCAAGGACGTCGATGGTGCCAACGAAACCATTGCGGCGCGTACCGTGGATCGGCTCGCCATCGAGTTTGGCTTGCGCATTCTCCAGATCGTTCCCGGTCGCGTGTCGACGGAGGTAGACGCGCGACTGTCGTACGACACCAAAGCGAGCGTCGACAAAGCGCGGACGCTCATCTCCATGTACGAAGCCGCGGGTGCGAAGAGAGAGCGCATCCTCATCAAACTCGCGTCAACGTGGGAAGGCATCCGCGCCGCTGAGATCCTCGAGAAAGAGGGGATCCACTGCAACATGACGTTGCTCTTCGGCATGCATCAGGCCGTGGCCGCCGCCGACGCGCACGCAACGCTCATCTCGCCGTTCGTGGGGCGCATCCTCGATTGGTACAAGAAGGATACGGGTCGCGCGAGCTACCCTTCGCACGAAGATCCCGGCGTCGTCAGCGTCACCAAGATCTATGAATACTACAAGCATCACGGCATCCAGACGGAGGTGATGGGCGCAAGCTTCCGCAACATGGGCGAGATCACCGAGCTCGCCGGTTGTGATTTGCTCACGATTGCGCCAAGCCTCCTCGCCGAGCTCGAAGCCGCAACGGGCGAACTTCCGCGCAAGCTCGATCCCGCCAAGGCCAAGGCCAAGAGCATTCCGAAGATCGCAATGGATGAATCGACCTTCCGCGCGATGCACGATGCCGACCGCATGGCGAAAGACAAGCTCGCCGAAGGCATCGAGAACTTCAGCAAGGCGCTCGTCTCGCTCGAGAAGCAACTAGCTTCAAGGTTGTGAGGCGTCTTAAGCGGCCCCCTCCGCGCGTTCGCTTCGCTCACTGCGCGTGCTCCCCCTGGCCTCGTGCTCGTCAGGCGCGCAAAGCGCGCCTTCCTGCGCGCGGGACGGGGGAGCCCGTGACTGCTGCGTCGTCGCAAGAGATGTCCTTTTCGAGATTTACAACAGGCTACACGATGGCGGTGCCTGTCGTATCGGCGCGTGAGCGCGTTGCGCGACCCGATCCGAGCGCAAAAGGAATGCGTCGACGGGATGATCGGTTACTCTGCAACTTCCAAGGGCTATGCCAGTGGGTTCGAAGGCGCTGTCGCCTGGATCGACAATGTGTTGCCCACGAACGAGCAGATCCAGCAGGCCCTTCGCGTCGAAAGGAAGTTGTATCCCGAAATTGCGATCCGGGAACTGGTCGCGAATGCCCTGATCCATCAGGACCTTTCGATCAGGGGAACTGGTCCTATGGTTGAAATATACACGGATCGCATCGAAGTAACGAATCCAGGCGTGCCGCTGATTGATCCGCAGCGTTTCATCGACTGCCCTCCGATGTCTCGCAATGAAAAGCTGGCTTCCTTTATGCGCCGAGTAAACATCTGCGAGGAGCGCGGGAGTGGCATTGATAAGGTTGTCGAGAGCGCTGAGGCCTTTCAGCTTCCCGCTCCGGACTTTCGCGTCCTTGAGCATCACACCCAGGCCGTGCTGTTCGCGCCGATGAGGTACGGCGACATGACGCAAGCGGAGCGTGTCAGGGCGTGCTACCAGCACGCTTGTCTGCAGTGGGTTTCGAACGTCAAGATGTCAAATGCGACGCTTCGGAAACGGTTCGGGATCGATGAGCACAACTACCCGATGGTGTCGCGTGTGATTGCTGAGACCTTGGATGCGAAGCTTATCAAGCCGGCAGACCCCGACAGTAAGTCCAAGAAGCACGCACGATATGTGCCATTCTGGGCGTAGGGTTTCTCGGAACCCAGTTACATAGACAGACCCCGAAAAAGCCCCACTTTTTGGCGATCCGAACACGAAGGAACCATCACAAGTCACATAGCCATCACATAGAAAGCCCGAACGCGAAATGGCCTCGATGAGGTGATCGACCTAACTGCCGAAGTCGAACACGCGCGTCGGACACGCGAGCACGAACTCGCACGCTACGATGGAACAACGTGCATGATCCACATATTCATGTTTGCACTGGCGGTATCAAAGACGGCATCTTGATGCCGCCGACGAACGGCAAGACGCGTAACGTCAAGCTCGTACAGCAAGCGGTGCGCATGCTCTGGAACCATCCCCTTTCTAGGGTTTTCGTACGGCGTCAGCCGAGGGCGGTGCGCTTGTCGATGGCGGAGTATTTGCCATTGGCATCGCGCTCGATGCGTGAAGCTGCGGTGGCGGGGTCGTGCGTGAAGAACGCCCAGCCGTGTTCTTGTCGAATGCGCTCGAGCATCGTCTGCTTCTCCTCAATGAGAAGTTCCGGGTAGCGGTCGTAGCCCATCGTGATCGGCAGATGTACCCACGGCGCGCCCGGAACCAAGTCGCCTAAGAACGTGATGGGGCCTGCGCTCCATCCCTCAATACGCGTGAGCATGAGTCCCGGCGTGTGCCCGTCGGAGAACGTGAAGGAGTAGTGCGGTCCGAGGATCGTGCTGCGTGTGCCGCTCACGATCTCGAGCCGTCCGGTCTTCTCGAGGAGCGCGGGAAGCTCGGGGATGAAGGATGCGCGGTCTCGCGAGTGAGGAGATTTCGCACGCGCGAAGGCGCGCTCGCTCACGACGTACGACGCGTTTGGAAACACGAGCTCGTGCGAGGCGCCCTCGCGGTATGCGGTAAGAAGTCCACCGACGTGATCGAAATGCATATGCGAGAGGACGACGACGTCGATGTCCGGTGCGGCGACGCCGAGCTTGGCAAGCGACTCGAGAAGGACGTGGCGATCTTCTTGGACACCGAAGCGCTCGCGAAGCTTTGGCTCGAAGAAGACGCCGACACCCGATTCGAAGAGCACGTTGCGCCCGCGCGCCTTCCCGGGCTCGGGATCTTCTTGCACGAGCAAGCAGCGGCATGCGAGCGGGATGCGATTGCGTTCATCCGGCGGTATCCATTTCTCCCAGACCGCGCGAGGGCAATTGCCAAACATGGCACCGCCGTCGAGACGCTGCGTGTTGCCTTCCATCGAGTAAATTTGCATAACGCGACACCTTAGTTCGAAATGTCCGTGGCGTACCGAAAAACCTGAGCTATGGCCGACGGGGATCGTTGTTTGGACGCCTTTGCGCTATATTGATCTCATGGACGACGATGCAAAAGCCCGAGCACGTGCGCGCGCCGGATGGCCAGTCGTGAAGTTCAGCTTGAGGACGCAGGATGATCTCGCGTCGCCTCAAAATGTCTCTATGTCGCAGCGAGTGGCAATGGTTTGGGAGCTTACTCTCAACGCGTGGGCAATGACTGGCAATCCGCTCCCCACCTACACTCGCGCGACCATGCCGTGTCGCTTGATGAGACAACGTGAATCGTCCTGAACTCAATGCGGATTTTACCGATCTGCTCCAGTCGTTGCAGAATGCACGTGTTGAATTCGTCATCGTTGGCGCGCATGCCCTTGCGGCCCACGGTCTCCCGCGCGCCACGGGCGACCTAGATATCCTCGTTGAGCCAACACCGAAAAATGCGGTTTGTGTCATGAAGGCGCTTTGGGCTTTCGGAGCGCCGCTCGAGCAGCACGGTGTTACGAATTTGGATTTTGAAAAAAACAATACTGTCTATCAAATGGGTCTCCCGCCGCGACGGGTCGATCTCATGACATCGATTTCGGGGGTTTCGTTCGAGGAAGCTCGAGCGACGCGTATTTGGGTCGAGCTCAAAGGCATGACGTTGCCCGTTCTTGGCCGTGATGCACTGTTGAAGAATAAGAGAGCATCGGGTCGGGCGAAGGATATCGTCGACGCGGATGCCCTTTCGAGACTCGACAGAAGAAGGTAGCGGGTGCCGTGTCGAGGATCGAAGTTCGTCTCCCGCGATTGACGAACCGCGCTGCCCTCGCCTAGTTGGAGCGCATGACCGAAGACGCCGTGGGCGCGAGCCGTGCGATTTCTCCTGAGGATCCCATTGCCGGAGTCAAACATATTGTCCTCGTGATGAGCGGCAAGGGCGGCGTCGGCAAGAGCACGACGGCGACCAATCTCGCGATGGCGCTCCATCGTCGCGGTCTGCGCGTCGGCCTCCTCGACGCCGACATTTACGGGCCGTCCATCCCCACCATGTTCGGCATTGCAGGCCGCCCCATTTCAACGGACGGCAAGTCCATCGAGCCGCTCGAGCGATTCGGTATCAAGCTCATGTCGATTGGATTTCTGCTCGACGATCCGAAGTCCGCCATCATCTGGCGCGGCCCCATGCTCCATGGTGCGCTTCAGCAATTCTTGAATGACGTCCATTGGGGCAAGCTCGATTTCCTCGTGCTCGATCTTCCACCGGGCACCGGCGATGTGGCTCTGACGATCTCGCAGCGCGCCACGGTTTCCGGCGCCGTCGTCGTCACGACTCCTCAACAGGTGGCCACCGACGACGTCTTCAAAGCCATCTCCATGTGCAAAAAAGTGAATATCCAGGTTCTCGGCGTCATCGAGAATATGAGTTGGTTCATCGACACCGCGGGTGTGAAACACGAGCTCTTCGGATCGGGCGGCGGGCAGGCCGTCGCCGATTTCGCCGATGCGCCGCTGCTCGGACAGGTCCCCATCGATCAGGCCGTGCGCGAATGGGGAGACAAGGGGACGCCGATCGTGCAGGCCGTTCCCGACGGCGTCCTCGCGAATGCTTTCACGAGCATTGCAGACAAACTCGTCGAGGTCGTGAGCGAACGCGCCAGCGCGGGCGAGGGTGTTGCCCCCGTCATCGATCGCAGCGGGGGAACCGGCGGAAAGCGCCGGTTACCTGTTACGAAATGATGCAAGTTAGACAGTTCTCACCCGGAAACTGCTGCGCGCCGCAAAATCGTAACGTGAGGCCTTCCTCAAAATACTCCGAGTATTCCTCGGTCGGCCTTCCTAGCTTTGCGTCGCTCGCGACGTTTCCGGATGAGAACGAATTAATTGGTCAAAGGTGCTATTGCAGCGCCGTGCTCATCGCTGCCCCTGAAGTCCGAATTCCCCCGCGTGACGCCGTCGAGCGTGCGCTCGTCGATCTCGATCGAACGCTCGGTCCGTCCAAGGTAGACACGTCCGAGACGGGTCGTCTCGCACATGCGAACGACGAGAGCGAAGCCACCGGGCGACTGCCCGACGCCGTCGTCTACGCAAAAGGACGCGACGACATCGCTGCGGTGCTCGCCATCGGCGAAAAGCACTGCGTGCCAATCACGCCTCGCGCGGGAGGTACGGGACGCACCGGCGGCGCCGTTCCCGTTGCCGGCGGCATCGTTCTCGCGACGCACACAATGTCGAAGGTGCTCGAGATCAGCAAGACGGATTTGCTCGCCGTCGTCGAGCCGGGTGTGATCACCGACGAGTTCCACGCGGCGGTCGAAGCCGAGGGCCTCTTCTACCCGCCAGATCCGAACTCGCTGAAGACGTGCATGATCGGCGGCAACGTCGCGGAGAACGCCGGGGGACCGCGCGCCTTCAAGTACGGAGTCACGCGCGAGTACGTTCTCGGTCTCGAGACGTGCCTCATGGGCGGGCGCATCGTGCGCTCGGGCAAGCGCACGGTCAAAGGCGTAACCGGTTACGACGTTACGGCGCTCCTCATTGGAAGCGAAGGCACGCTCGGCGTCTTCAGCGAGATCACGTTGAAGCTCGTGCCGAAGCCCGACGAGCTCGCCACGATTCTCGCACTCTACGCAGACGTGAGGCAGGCGGCCGATGCCGTGCAGCGGCTCATTGCGAACGGTCTCGTCCCGCGCTGTCTCGAGTTGATGGATGGCCCCACGCTCGACGCCATTCGTAAGCAAGGCGTGCCCGTTGACGCGCGCGCGAACTCCATGCTGCTCATCGAGGTCGACGGCCTCGCGCTCGACGCCACGATCGAACGGCTCGCGGACTCTCTCACGCAAGGTGGCGACGCGATCGATGTCGTCGCCGCGCAGGATGCCGCGCAGCGCGCCCGGCTCTGGGAGGCGCGCCGCATGCTCTCCCCAGCGACACGAAAACTTGCAAAGTACAAGTTATCGGAGGACATCGTCGTTCCGCGCTCGAGGCTCGTCGACTTGTTCACCGAGGTCGAGCGCATCGGCGACGAAACGGGCGTGCGCCACCTCACGTACGGACACGCGGGCGACGGCAACTTGCACGTGAACTTTCTCTGGAACGACGAGGCCGACAAACCGGCGGTCGACCGCGCGATCGATGCGCTCATGCATGCCACCGTTCGTCTCGGCGGCACGCTGACCGGCGAGCACGGCATCGGTGTTCTCAAGGCGGCGTACCTGCCGATCGAGCAGTCGCAGCAACTCATCACGTTGCAGCAGGATCTGAAACGCGTGTTCGATCCGAAGGGCCTTCTCAACCCCGGAAAAATTTTCCCCACGGGCCACACCGCCTGCTGAGAGAACGCGTTTGATGACCGTTGCGAGCGACACGAGGCCAAGGCGGGCCCGAGGAGCCCGCGTAAGTGTACTTCTCGTACATGCGCAGGCACCGCAGGGCCCAACGCAGGCATCGTGGCGCGCAGCAGGTTAGCAAACGCGTTCGATCGCAGCGGCGCGCGGTCGCCGCGGCATCGGTGCATCGCGATCGCATGTGCGGGTGAGGCGAGGTGCGCGGTCTCGCGCGCGCCTCGATCGCTCGAGCGTTCTCTTCGTCATGCTCGTGAGGAATGCTCTCTCCTGCGAGTTTGATCGGGTTGGCGTGCTCGCACAGAAGAGGCGAACCCTCGTTTCGGCACCCTCCGTGCTCTGTCACGGCAACCGAAGCGTCCGCGCATGTCGGCGGTTGCTCGAGCTCCAGGAGGGATGGGTGCGAGCGGAGGAATGCAACGGGAAGGCGGGAGCGATGGCGATGTTGGCGCTCGCGTCCATCGCCGTTTTCTCGCATGCGTGCGATGCGCCGGACGCGCCCCCGGCCGTGCCTGATGCAGACACGCCCGAAGCGAACGTCGTCGTCAAAGTTGGACAGTGCACCGGCTCACTCATCACGCCGCGCGTCGTGCTCACCGCAAGCCACTGCATCAATGGCGCGGAGAAGCCCGCAGGACCCGACGCCGTGCCGTGTTCGGGCGACAAGGCACCGTACGTCAGCGTGGGACCCGCGTGGCTGGAACCAGAGGCCGTCGTCCAGAGCATCACGTCCGTGACGAAAGTGGAGGAGTGCCAGCCCACCGACAAAAGCGGTGAAGATCTCGCGCTCGTGTATCTGATCGATCCGATCACGCAGGATGCGGGGCGCGGCTCGTGGAGCGTGCCGCGCGTCGTGCGCCCGAGTCTCGTTCCTCCTTCAAGCAATCACGATCACTTCGACGGGGATATGGCCTTCTCCGGATATTCGCCGTGGGACGACGACTATAAGACGTGGGTCTTTTCGACGCGCCGGATCCAGCCGCTCACGAACGTTCGCATCGGGCACGACGATCAAAATGGCGGCGCAACCTTCAATTTCGACCTGCCCTCTGGCGTGCACGCGGGTGATTCGGGGGGCCCCTTGTTCGCCGAGCGTTCCGACGGATCGCGCGATCCGATCGGCGTCCTCTCTCAAGCGCGCGGGCAGACCTGCTATCTGTCGGACGTTACGTCGCCGTCGAACAAGCAATGGGTGCTCGACCACGTGACCGAAGAGAACGTCGGCACGATGGCGAAGAGTGGGATCTTGCCAGCTTACGTGGCGCACACCGCGAAGTGGCTCGAGCGGCATGGCAAGGCGCCGGACGATTGGTGGGGTGAGCTCGATAGCTCGGGACCGTGCGACACCGTTCACGACGCGGATTGCGACGGCTGGTGGGATCAGCCAGATGCCGCGCACCCCCTGCACGACAACTGCCCGACGATTCCCAATCCATCCCAGCTCGACTCCGACGACGACGGCATCGGCGACGCGTGCAGCCCCTTGGATGCATCGAGCCCGGTGAGCTTCGCTGGGGCGACCATCGAGTAGCCCCTGTCAGCGAGGAGGCATACTGGAGTATGTCGACGACGAGCAACGATGAAGATCCCGGATGCTTCCGCAGCGCCGTCATGCAATCGCGACGAGGGTGATGAGCCGCGCCTACGCGATCTGCTCGACTTCGGTGGTGACTCTCTCTCGGCGATCGAGCGCTGGCAGATTGGTTTCATGCGGCGCTCGTTCGAACCCGGGATGCTCGATCGCGCGATTCGCGGTCTTCAGCGCCATGTTGGCGCAAACTGGATCGAAGCGTCCATTCGCAACTTGCGTCTCGTCTACGGACGCGATCGTCTCCCGACGTTCGACCCCGCCAAGAGCTACGTCGTGGTGTCGAATCACAGAAGCTTCTTCGATCTGTACGTCGTCACGGCGTACCTCGTGAAGCAAGGCATGGCTCACCGGCTCGTGTTTCCGGTGCGTTCGAATTTCTTCTACGACACGCCGGCGGGCTTCGTCGTCAATGGCATCATGAGTTTCTTTGCCATGTACCCGCCGGTCTTTCGCGAACGGCACCGCGCGATGATGAACCTCGCGAGCCTCGACGAAGTCGTGCGTCTGCTCAGGCGCGGTGGGGCCTTCGTGGGGTTGCACCCGGAAGGCACGCGCAACCAATCGGTTGATCCTTACGCGCTTCTCCCGGCGCAGGGTGGTGTGGGACGCATCATTCACGCCTCGCGCGCAGAGGTCATCCCTGCCTTCATCAATGGCTTGGGCAACGACATCGTCAAGCAGGTCGCGAGCAACTACACGAAGAAAGGAACGCCGGTGACGGTGGTCTTCGGTGCTCCCGTCGACTTCGGCGACATGCTCGACGCACCTGCAAGTCCAAAGCACCACAAGCGCATCTCCGAGCACGCGCTCGACGCCATCCGCAAGCTTGGCGAAGAGGAGCGGGCGATTCGAGCAACGCTATGTTGAATCTGTGGCGGCTGATCGCTGTACGCTCACGTGGGTCGTCACGCCGCTCTCGCCGTCGGGCCCCAGGCCAAGGTAGTCTGCGCGAAACATGAGCAAGGAAGCTCTCGTCAGTGCAGTCAAGCAGATCGTCGCGATCTCTCGGAGTGGTGATGCGGAAGCGTCGTTCGACGGATACGCGCGGCTCTTCAATCAACCGTGGTTCTCGTCGAATCGGCCTGAGGATCAGCGCCAGGCGCTCAAACTTTTCGTGCTGGCAAAGCGCGTCGGGCAGCCGAGCGCAAGGCTCCTCGAGGCGTATCGCGCAGCGATCGCACCACTCACCGAGCTCGTCTCCGTACTCGGTGAGCCCGAAGATTTCGAGATGCTCGGCGTCTGCCATCTCATGGTCGGCAACGAAGAAGCCGCATCGAACCTGTTTCGTCGCGGACTCGCCCTCGAACGCGATCGCGATCCGGCATCGGATTTGTGCGGCCGCCTGATGACCCGCGTCGCGTCCATTTAGGGCGGCCACAGGGGGCCGCCCCTACGAATGCGTTTTGTTGGTTGTAGGGGCAGGCCCCCGTGCCTGCCCCCCGTATACCCGAAGGATCTCTGTCTGCTCAGGCGCGCAAGACGAGGGCGCGCGGTACGACTTCGACCGATACCGGCAAGCTGCCCAGCGGTTCGCCGTCGACGTCGAGAAGGTAGGCGCTTCTCGCGTCGTCGTTTGCGATCTCCAGCGAGAACTTCTCGCCGCGAATGTGCACGGTGCTCGGCTGCCGGACGTGCGTGCCCTTGTAGATGCTGCTCCCTGCCGTGAACGCGAGACCGGCCTTCGACGTCGCGCCGAGCGCGATGAGATCGAGCGCACCGTCGTCGATGGCCGCCATGGGAGCCACGTGCATGCCGCTGCCGAAATAACGACCATTGCAGACTGCAATCATGTACGAGCGGATTCGGTGCTCCTCCGTGGCGCCGGCCCGCGTGACGTTGCACACGATGTTGCCGAGGCGCACGTTGATGAGCGCGCGCGCCGCCGCGCCGAAGTACGCGATCGTGGGGCCAAACGCGCGCGATGAATCGGCGATGTAGCGGTCGACGAGGCCGCCCATGCCTGCGGACAGAACGTTGACGAAGTAATGTGCGGCCTTGCCCCCGCCCGTGAATCTGCCAACGTCGAGCGCTCGTGTGCGGCCGCTCGCGATCGCTTCGAGGTATTTGTCGAGCCGGTGATCGATGCCGAGCGTCTTGCGGAAGTCGCCGCCCGTCCCGAGCGCGATGATCCCGAGCTCGGTTGCGTTCGCGCCGTTGCCGCCGCGAACACCATGAAGCTCGCGTGCTGCCATCAGGCCGTTGACGACTTCGTGCAGCGTGCCGTCGCCGCCGACTGCGATGACGAGTGGGTGGCCCGCGAGCGCACCGTCGCGCGCGAGCTCGACGCCGTGACCCTGGCGATCGGTCATCGCGATCTCGACGGGTCCGAGCGCACGCTCGATCGCGGTTCGCATGGCGCTGAATGTTCGCGCCGTGGTTCCCCCGCCGGAGCGCGGATTGACGACGAGCAGCGGCTTCACGCGATTTTCTCGGAGCCGTCGAGATCCGGCCAGACGACGCCGCGGTCGCGAAGATCCGCGACGGTGTCCGCGAGCGTCGTGATGGGATCGCGCGGCGTCCAACCGAGCTCCGTCTCTGCGCGCGTCGCGTCGAGGTACCAATAGAAATGCGCCATGTCGAGGCTCACCGGATCGACGGCGAAGTCGATTCCGAAGCGCGTTGCCATTCGCTCGAGCACGGACGTGCCGGTGTGTGCGAGCTCGCGCGCGCGCTTGCCGGCCGGCATGATCATCCACGGTCTGTGCACGCCCGAGACGCGCTCGAGCCGCGCGAAGAACAAACGAACGGTGAGGTTGCATGCGCCGAGGAGGTAGCGCCGCCCCGACACGCCGTGATCCATGGCGAGGCACATGCCTTCCGCCGCATCACGCGCATCGACGTACGACATGCCGCCCGGTGGGATCGCGGGGATCTTTCGCTCGAGAAAGAGGCGCACGTCTTGGGTGGATGATCCGTTCACGTCGCCCGGGCCCAAGAGCAGCGTTGGGTTGATGCAGATGACTGCAAACAATTCACCCGTTGGAAGCAGCGCTCCGTTACGTTCGAGCGCCGCCTTCTCCGCAAAGAGCTTCGAGCGGTAGTACGGCCATCGGTTCAGGATGCCGATCGGCGGCTCGTCGTCCTCGGTCGATACGAGATCGGGATCTTCGCTGACGGCGATGGTGCCGCTCGTGGACGCGACGACCGCGCGACGGATGCCGCATGCGATGGCAGCATCCAGCACGTTGCGTGTACCTTGCACGTTGATGTGCTGGAGCTCCTCGGCGTCCTCGGCTCTCCTCGAAACTTTCCCTGCACAATGCAAGAGACCATCGCAACGGGCCTTCCGGAGAGCTCGTTCAACGCTTGCGCGATCGAGAATGTTGGCTCTCAGGATCTCGACCTCGGGTGGCAGATCCGCCCCGTTGCCGCGCACGAGGGCGATGACCGCGTGGCCTCGATCCCGGAGGGCGCGGACGACATGCCGTCCGAGAAAACCCGTAGCCCCCGTGACAACGTAGCGGCTCACGGCCGCTATCTAAGCTGCGGCCCCTCGGAAGCCAAGCAGATCCCGGGTAGTCTGACCGCGTGGAAGATGGCGACGAAGCACTCGAGTGAGAGAAACTCCGAGGGGTTGGCGAGCCGTGTAGTATCGCCGCATGCAGTTTGCGGATCCTCGGGAGAGCGCAACGGCGTACCTCGTTCTGCGACAACTCTACGACGGCGACGTCATCGACTGGCCCATCGCGGACGATCATCCGCTGCGTCCTATCTTCGTCACGCTCGAGTCGCAGGGCTTCGTGGCGCGGTGGGATCGAATGTGGCCGCTGTCGGATCGTTATCGCCTCACCGACAAAGGCATTGCCGCCATTGAAGCCGTCTACCGCCCGGCCGGTGCCGAAGCCTTCTTCCAAGACTTGCGCCAACGAAATTTGAGTCCCGCCGATCGGCGCGCGTACCTCCAATCTCGTGGCGTCGATCCGGTGCTCTGGCCCGTGTTGCACGATCCCTCGACCCACTGGAGCACCTACGCGACCGTCGGATCCCGGTATCACGCCTACGTTTGGGAGGACTTCGCTCCGCCAAAGATGAAGCGCGCATCGAGAGAGAAAGCGGAACGGATCCAAGGTGGCGGCGGACCGCGGGCCATTCATCCTCGTCATCGTCCGCAGCACATCGTCGATCTCGATCGATACGGGTACGATCGTCACGATCATCCGTCGGCAACGACCGACTACGACGTTTCTTGATGCGCGCTTTGCGGATCATGCTCGTTGCGAACGACGGCTTGTCCGCCGGGCACGTTGCGCGCGCGCTCGCCATCGCGCGGAGGCTTCCGCAACGCGCCGAGCACCGCGGGATCTGCGTGCAGTTGCTTCTCGTGACGACCTCTCGAGCCAACGCCCTGATGGTGAACGAAGATCTCGCGATCGTACAGATGCCGTCCCCTTCGTCCGCACGCCGCGCCGGGTTCTCCGATCTCGAGCGGCGGCATCTCGTTCGCAGTGCGCTCGAGGGTGTCGCTTCTGCTTTTTCACCGGACGTGATCGTCGTCGATACGTTTCCTTCCGGCGCGCATCGGGAACTCGCTGGCCTCGGAGTCGATCACGCAAAGCGTGTCCTCGTCCGGCGCGCCGTTCCCAAAGAACGAAGCACCGACGAACGCCTCACCTCGGGCCTCACCGACGTCGACCTCGTGATCGTCGCCGATGATCCGCGAGCCCACGAGATCACGCTGCCTGTTCGATCCGTTCGGGTTCCACCGATCACGATGTACGAAGCCAGCGAAGCACGTTCGAGACGAGAGGCCCGCGAGCAGCTCGGGCTCGGAGAACAGGGACGAGTCGTCTTAATCGCCGCGGGTGGTGGCGGTGATGCGGACGCCGTCGCTCGCTCGTTCGAGATTCGCGATCACGTCGCTCGCCACGCGCAGAGCGACACGACCGCGGTCGTTGCCGAGGGCCCGATCTCCGTTGCCCATCGCACCATGAAGCCCCACGTCCGCACGATCCGCGTTGCGCCCGTGCAACCGCTTCTCGCTGCCTTCGATGGCGCGTTTGCTCCTGCCGGATACAACACGGCACACGAGCTCGCGAAGGCGAAAGTGCCTGCAGCTCTGTTCGCTCAACCGCGCCCCTACGACGATCAGGCCGGACGCGCGGCTCGCTTCGAGGCCGCGGGACTGGCGATGAAGCTTGACGATATTGATGAGGCGAGCATCGCTGCGGCTCTCGATTGGATGTCAACGGCGAGATGGAGCGCATGCATCGAAGCGGGTGGGGCTGATCGCGCAGCAGACGCCATCCTCGATCTCGTGATGGGTACGATGCCGAAACGGAGGGAGGAGTGAGGATTGCCTTTCACGCCATCAACGGCGTTGGGCTCGGGCACCTCGTTCGAGCGACGACGCTGGCGACCGAAATGCGGTCGCTCATGCCGGGTATCCAGATCCTCGTCCTCACGAATGCGCGCGACACGACGATGCTGTCAAAGGCGAAGCTCGATTTCGTTCAGCTTCCGCCGCGGTTGAACGAGCCTCATGCCGATCCGGATCGGTGCCTCTTGGCGCTTCCCGAGGCGCTCGAAGAGACCGCGCTCGCATCTGCGCTCGACGCCTTCGAACCGGACCTGGTGGTGTTCGATACGCATGCTCCGATGAGCCTCGTTCGGTACACGGCGACGATCGGAGCACGTGCCGTGCTGGTCCTGCGCGAGCTTCGTCCCGAGGCGCTCCGGTCCTTCGTGGCGAGCGGAGCTGCGACTTCGTTCGATCGCATCGTCCTGCCGCATGAGCCCGGCGAAGTCGACGTGGAGCCGCTCGATGGTGCGCCCGTCGTCTTGGTGGGGCCGATCGTTCGAGACATGACGGCGCGCCGGACGCGAGCGCGACGAGATCGACTGCGAGTCGTTGCGATGGCAGGAGGCGGCGGTCAGCCGGTTGATGCGCGTCGCTATGTGCGTGCGGTCGCGGACGCTCACCTGCTTGCTCGTGCGCGCATCCCGCGGCTCGAGACGACGCTCGTCGTCGGTCCTTACGGCAGTCCACCTGCGAATCTCGAACGCTACGAAGGTCTGTCGATCGTTCGTCAGGCAAAGGATCTCCCGGCGCTCCTTGCCGACGCGGCGCTCGTCGTTTCGCAAGCCGGTTACAACGCGGTCGCCGAGCTTCGCTCTCTCGAGAAGCCTGCCATCTTGGTCCCTGGTCATCGAAAGGCGGAAGATCAACGGGCGCGTGCGCTCCGCCTCCAGCGCGCGAAAGTTGCTGTCATCGCGAGGCCAGAAGCTCGATCCATCGCCGATCGGATCGAGAAACTTTTGTGCACGCCCGGAGCGCTCGAAGCGATGTCGCGCGCTCACGCGAAGGTGCGGCAGAGACCGAACAACCGCGCTGCAGCACGAGCCGTCTTGCATCCCCTCGTGCGCGAGACCGATCGGCCGCCCAGGGTGGTTCTCGTAGCCCACGACTTCGCACCCAAGTTGGGTGGGATGGAGACTGCGGCGCAGACACTCGCAGAGCGTCTCACGCTGCGCGGCGCGGACGTGCATGTCTACACGTCGAGTCGTCTCGGTGCCGAAACGGCGAGCGGTCTGCCCAGCGTTCGCGCTCTTTATCGGCCGCTTCCACCGCCGCAGCGCATCGACCTATCGAGCGATCTCCTGCTGACCATTGACGCGGCTCTTCGGGACGCGCCCGACGTCATCCATCTTTGCAACGCGGGCCTCGGGCCTTGGGTCTCGGCGCTCAGAGCGGCGTTGCCGTGTGTCGTCACCGCAAACGTGCATGGCAACGATCTGCTCTCGCCCTGGGTACATCCTGGCGACTTCCTCGAGTCGTACCGCGCGGCGCAAATCGACGGCCTCTCGGCGACGGACGCAGTGTTCTGCGTGTCGCATTTCTCCCGTGCGCTTGCGCAAGCAAGAGGCGTTCATCCATCCGTTCTTCACACGATCGAAAACGGAGTGGATCCCTCGCGCTTTGCCAGAGGCGATAAAACCTCGGATCTTCGACGTCGTTTGGGTCTCTGCCCCGAAGACGAAGTCATTCTGACGGTGTCGCGCCTCGCACCGCGCAAGGGTCATCGCACCGTCCTTCACGCCGTCGCTCGACTCGCCGAGCAGCGGCCGCACTTGAAGTACGTCTTCACCGGGTCGAGTCGAGCGCTCGAGACGGAGCTCGCGGCGCTCGCACGAGAGCTCGGGATCGCCTCTCGCGTCGTTGTGGCGGGCTTCATCTCGAACGATGAACTGCCGAGCCTCTATCGGATGGCAAACGTCTTCGCTCTGTTGGTCGATCCCGCGGACGACGACGTGGAAGGCTTCGGCATTGCGCTGCTCGAAGCCGCAGCGAGCGGCATCTGCGCGGTTGCATCGCGATGCGGAGGGATCTCCGAAGCCGTCGTGGATGAAGAGACGGGGCTTCTCGTCCCTTCCGGAGATGCGGGGGCCGCGGCGCAGGCATTTCAGCGCCTCTTGGGCGACCCTTCGATGGCGCGTCGCTTCGGAGAGCGAGGTCGCGAGCGCGTAGTCGAGTGCTTCACCGATCTGCATGCGGCCGATCGCGCGCTCGACGTGTGGACGGCGATCCTCGCGTGTGGGCCGCGAACACCAACGGGGAACGATCCTCGACGAGCCGTCGAGCTCGTGAGAAGCGCGCAGCGGCATGCGGAGAGCCGTCGACAAGAGCGACGTAACCGCCTGCAAGCATGGCGTCGCGTCATCGATCGAGGAGAGCAGATACGCCTTCGCGCAACGAGTGACGGCGCGCGCGTTCTTCCGGAGGCGCTCGCCGATTGCATCACCCTGGGTCATCGGCCGCGCGTCGAAGTTCAATTGCGAACGTTCACCGAGCCCGACTTCCACCGTTACGCGCTGCCCGCGGTCTCCGAAATCAATCTTGTCCACGGGGTTCCCCATCGCTCGGCGGACGCTATTTTCACGGCGTTGCGAAGGGCACCAGCGGAGGCGCTCGAGCGCGTCCGGATCGTGCGGCTCTTTCTGACGCACGAGGCTCGAGCAAGCACCGCGCTCACGGTGGCTTCGGTGACGGAGGCCCACGCACTTCGCCGGTTCTTCAGCGATCGGGGGGTGACCGTGGTGCCGCCTCCGGAGTTGATGCGATACCTGTCGGACGTGCCCGCGGGCGGACCCGAGACGGGCATGATCGAGCCGACGAATCTCTGCAACCTCGCCTGCCCCACGTGTCCCACGGGAACCGGCAAGATCAAGCCGCTCCCACCGATGACGATGGAACGGTTTCGCCACGTCCTCGATGCGCTCGCGCCACGGCTGCGAAACCTCGCGCTATGGAACTACGGCGAGCCGCTGCTCCATCGCGATCTTCCTGCGATGATCGCGCACGCCAAAAGAGCTGGTGTCGGCGTCGTCAAGGTGTCGTCGAACGCGCACTTCCTCGATGGATCACGGGGCCTCCGGCTGCTCGAGTCGGGCCTCGACGTGCTGATCCTGAGCGTCGACGGCGCGAGCGAACGCACCTATGCGACCTTTCGCAAGGACGGTGACTTCGCGAAGGTTTCATCGCAGGTCGCGTGGCTCTGCGCGGAGAAGAGTCGCCTTGGTTTGAACGAGCCGCGCATCGAGCTTCAATTCATCGTGATGCGCCACAACGAACACGAGCTCCCCGACATTCGCAGACTCGCGAAAGAGTGGGGCGTGGACGCGCTTCGTATCAAGACCGTGGGCGCCGAGGATGAAGCCACGAGGGATCTCGTCCCCACCGCGCGACTTCTTTCGCGTTACAAAGAGGATCACGAAACCCCGAACGTTCGGCATCCGTTCTGCACGATGGCGTGGGATCACACGGTCGTGAACGTCGACGGCTCGGTCACGCCGTGTTGTTACCTGCGTCCCGACATGGGCAACGCGTTCGTCATGGGCAACGTCTTCGAGACTCCTTTCATCGAGATCTGGCGAGGAGAGAAGTACCGCGCATTTCGAGCGGCCATGCTCGACGGTCGGGGATCTTTGCCGGTGTGCAACCGGTGTCGTGGCGGGACGCACGATCTGATTGCTGCAGTGGAGGAGGTCTCCTCATGAACATCGTTGCGCTCTTCGAGAACGGCACTCCGGAAGCGCCGGGTGCAGCGCTCGATGCGTATCGAGGCATCGCCACGAATGCGGCGTTGCTGCGATGGTATGTGGATCCCGCGAACGTGGGTCTTCTCTGCCGGGCGATCCGCGAGTTCTCGAGCGATCATTTTCCGGCCGCCGTCGAGATCGTCCTTCGTGCCGAGGACGTGAGCGAAGAGCAGACTCTCGTGCACGACGAGAGCGAGCTCGTACCAACGCTTCGCCGTTTGCATCGTGCGGCGGGACCTCAGGTGCGCTTGCAGATGACGAACGGTCGCTCGTACGTGCTTCCGCCTCCAGCACTCGATATCTCCACGAACGCTCTCTGCGGCCTTTCGTGCAGCATGTGCGACAACCGCGTAACGTCGCGCGATCCAGCAACCATGTCGTCGGCCGACGTCCGGCGATTGATGGATGAAGCCGCCGCGTGGGGGATCGGTCGGGTTGCGCTCACGGGCGCCGGCGAACCCTTGCGCGATTCGAACATGCTCGATCATATCGAGTATGCAAACGCGCTCGGGCACATGGTGACGATCACGACGAACGGCTTTCCGGTTTCGGAGAAAGTCGCGGAAGCGCTGGCCGAAAGGACCGTGTCCGTTTCGGTCTCGATCCACGGCGCAACCGAAGAGACTCACGAGGCGATCGTTGGTGTACCGAAGGCCGGTGAGAAGGCGTGGCAGGCCATTGGTCGACTGGTGCGGGCCAAGCGTCGCGCGATGGGATCGAAGCTGTCGGTCAATGTTTCGACGGTCATTCAGCGCCAGAACTTCCGGGAAATCCCGGCGCTCGTCCGGCGAGCACGGGAGGAAGGTTGCGATGGCATCAATACCCAGCCCATCAACCTGCAACACGGTTCCTTTCGCGGCGATGACGTTCTTCGCCGTGACGATCTCGCGCGGACGGCGCAACTCTGGCCCGACCGCGCGCAGCACGCGGAGCTCGAAGCGATGTTCGACGAGCTCGACGTCGTGAAACGCGAGGTCGACTCTTTCATGCACGCGTCGCCGGAGAGGCTCTCACTGTTTCGTCGATACTTCCGTGACTCTTCCCGTGCCGCGTTAGGGATCACGTGTCGCGTCGGGGAAACCTTTCTTGCGGTCGATCATCGAGGGCAGATCAAGCCTTGCTACCGCCTGCCGTGGTCGCACGGCGACGCACGGCTCGTTCACGTGCAACGGCTCTGGAACAGCCGGGCCTACGCGCGCACCCGCCGCTTGGTCGATGCATGCCCCCTCACGTGCATGAACAACTGCTTTTTTCGGAGCGGAAAGTGAGAGCGTGTAGGGCAGCTCTGAGACAAATCTTTGTCACCGAGAAGGCATCGGGGCTCGCGGTGAGCACGGGCAAGCGACCGTGCAGGGAGGATCGCTTGCATGCCACCATCACCGTATCCATCGAGGACCGAAAGCTTGCGGGGCGGGTAACGCGCCAGGTGAAAGATGCCCTCGATGCACAGGCGACCCAAATCGAAAGCGGTCTCGTTCGCGTGGTATGCGTGCAAAGGATATCGGACATTGATGTTGCCACGATGGCCGGCGCCGTCGTTGTCGTTCCCGTCACCGCTCGCAACCATCGGCGACTCCCCGAGTTCGTCTCTGTCCTTCGCGAGGCACGCCCCCTTGGCGTGCAGCTCGTGTGGGACGGGGTCACTCCAAGTCGGGAGGATGTCGAGCAAAGCATCTTTCTCGTGCTCGAACGCGCGCGCGAGAAGCGAAAGGGACCGCCGGTCGTCCTTGCAAAAAGCGAAAGACCGGTATTTGCACTTCTCCTTGCGATTCAGGAAACACGCCAGGAAACACGTTAATGGACGGCCAACGCGCGTATGCCATCTTATGTGGTCTCGAGAGGAATGAGCCCCAATTCGATGCCGATGAGATTGAAATGATGATCTCGCGCGGGCTCGTCGTGGAGGCGGATCCCGACGATCTCGCGCTGCTTCAGTGGCTTCAGTCCGTGGTGCAAGAATTTGCTGGCTCTCGTATCACCGACCCTGACGTCATCTCCAAGTTGGCCGGGGCACTCCAGAAAACGGAGCGAAAACTAAAAAGCAATTGTTATCGAGTTATGACGAGCAAGGCGAAGATCGCACGTCGCGAAGAGAGCCGCGTCGCCATGCGGCGCGCCTTGGCCATTGTCCGCGACAGAAGCGCGCTTGATCCGCTCTTCGCGATTGCGAACGATACGCTCCTCGTTGCGCCAAACGCTCGGTATGTGTGCGTTCCCGCGCTCGGCGTCGAGGGTTACGCGTTGACGCAGAAAGGGCAGCGCGTTCGTCGTTCGCTGGAACTCCGACTCGTGCGCTTTGGCAACGTGCCCTTCATGACGTTTCTTTCCCGATTCGAAAAAACCGAAGAAAAGATGCGCGCCTTCGCCAGCAACGTATCTTTTTTATACAATGCCATTGTTCTTCCGAAGCAGAAGACGCGCGAGCAGGTTGTCGTTGGCCTGCTCAAGTCGGGGCTGCCCGCTGCGAGCGCACAACATCACTACTTGGAGGCTCTGAAGGCAACGACCCCCGCCGGCTTCGCTGCGGACGCCGACGCAGCGGTGACATGCACTCGAAATGCCGTAACGTTCGGGAGCATTGGAAATGCTGCTGCGCAATTGCGCCAGGCGCGAGGAGCCCTCCTTCACGCTGGATTCCCAAATACGCCGGTCGTGATGAGCGCTGCCAAGTCGCTTCTCGCGTTCAACCCGCCGAGCGCCGGGATCTCACGCCTCCTCGAGCTGAATCATGGACTGTATCAGCGCTTCGGATCAGGTGAGCACGTCTACAAATGGAGCAGCCGGTTGATGCCAGCATCGGGCACCCCTGCCGAGGTTCTTCGTCGAGTCGTGTTGGCTCACACACTGCTCGGACAGACGTCGGGGCTCGCCGCCGTCGCCCTTGCTTCAATGGCGCAAACCGAAAGTGCCCTTCCCGATCTCGTTACGAGATATCGCGAGATCGAGCACGAACTCGTACGAAAGAACCTGAGCCCACCTTCCTTGGCCGGAGACGATGCCATCGAGTGCATCGCATGCGCAGGCACTCCGTTGGAGGTGGCCGACACGGTGGCCACGCTCGCAGCTCAGATCGCCCAAGGCCGATCCCCTGAACGCTCCGATCTCGTCGTGGCGATCGCGTTTGCGAAGCGCTTCGCGTATTGACGGCTCGATGTCCTATACGCCTTGGATTTGCTCGATGCGTGACAAGATCCAATCGTCATTTCCACTTTGCGTGTCCCGGATGAGCGTCCAATCGTTGGTATCACCGCGCGGCTGTTGCTGGCTTCCAGAGAGTAGCCGCCCATCTCCGGCAGTCGTGTAATCGAGCCCGCTGCTGTACACGCGCACGGTGACGGAATCGTAGTATGCGTCGATCGTCGCGCTCGCGAGTTCCATGAATGTGATGTGTGCGCCGTCCGTAGGATGGATGCACTCTGCAGTACGGTATAAGTCAGCCCAATAAAGCTGCGACTGGAACGAGTTGTGACTCAAGAAGGGGCGCATCCTCGCCAAATCGTGCGAATGAAGCGCCTGGAAAATGAGGACGATGCGCTGTTCAAGATATCCCCACGTGAAGGTTGGATCTCTGGCTTGGATTTGTACGAAGACGGCATGCGCGTTCGGATCCACCATGGTCGGCGCGTTCATCCGCTGCACTGCATCGGCTGACGTGGGTATGGGGCCCAGCGTATTGCGCCCGAGCAGCACGACCGTCGTGATCGCCCAGTCTTCGGTGCCACTTGGGCGGTTGAGGGTGCGCGCCTTGTCAGGTGTTCGCGAGCGAGCTCCAGCCGCCCGCGTGAGCGTGATCATTTCTTTAACGAAGAAGTGCTGCTCGCCTGGGTGATAGTGCTCAACGTAGCTTGACTCGACGGTGACGGTGACGGTCGCAGCTCCGTCGGCGTTCACGAGGATGTCAACGTACGCCAGGGTACCGATGACGATGTCCGTGATCTCGGCGATGCGTCCGTCGCTTCGAAGCGCTGCGCGTGCGGCGTCCGAGAGATACGACCCGAGCACATCGAGGTTCGAAGCAGCGCGTGTGCGGTGCATTTCGGCATAGAGGAAGTCGAAAAAGTCCTCGAAGACGATGATCGAAAACGCCGGATCGGTGCGTTGGAGTCTGGCGAGTTGCGAAGGCGACGCCGGCAGCATTGGCGTTGGCGCTGCTCGCGTCATTTCGTCGCGCGCAGCCCACGTTCGCTCTTTCGCCTGAATTCTCTCTCTCTTTTTGCGCACCTCTGCCCAAAAGCGGAAGACCACGGAAAGCACCAAGGGTATGGGCAACAACCAGTCTGGTATGTCAGCCTTCAGCTCCACGGAAAGCCCCACCATCGCGAAAAACAGGATCATCGCCACGAACATGAGGACGATCGAGAGCGCGGAACTTCTGATGAACTGCGATAGGGGTCCTCCTGTTCTCATTCCGCGCTCCACGAACGAGCATTCGACCGCTTCGTTTGCGGTCAATGGCGGGTGATATTGCCTTTCGCGTCAATGACCCAGAGACCTTCTTTGTCGATTGCGTCGTCTTCGAACGTGTCGTTCTTGTTCGTATTCGTTTTGTGAATGTCGTACTGCCCCGGCGCAAGGCCAGAGCGTTTGCGCTTGTACTGCTCTTCCCAGTCCCGCGGCTTCTTTCCGTCCGTATCGACGAGCACCACGGTGCCGCCGTTCATGACGTTGATCATGGGCACCGTGACGCCCTCGACGACGACGCGCTCATACTTCCCGTCAGGAGGAGGAGATCCGGGTGGAACGACGACGGTTGCCGATGTTGTTGCAGTGGAGGGCTCCCCCTCTGCATGCGACGTGTCCGTCTTCTTCCCGCACGCCATGCTGAAGAAGAGGAGCCCCGTTACGCTGAGCACAATTGTGAATCGAGCCATTTTCGGCATCCTACGATTGGGCCATCGCGGTGTCGACGTTGAAATGCGATGGGAATCCTCACCCACCCAACTGAAAGACCTTCTGGAAAGTCATGAGGAGGCTCACGTCATTTGATTTGATAGCGCCTGTTAAGTGGCCCCATCCGCCACGGCTAACGCCGTGGCCGCCTTCCCCTTGTCACGTGCTCGTCAGGCGGACCGAAGCGGTCCGCCTTCCTGCGCACGGACGGGGAAGGCCCCAAGAAAGTACTCCTTGCTAGAGTACATATGGTGTCGCAGTCATCTCTGCGAGCGCTTTGTCGACTACGGGTCGTGTCTCCGCGATGAAGCGCTTCATCGTTTCTGCGACGACGGATGGCGTGGCTCCCCGCATGCGAAGGACCAGGCGTCCCCACTTTGGATCCCATGCGATATTGGAGAATTTCGATTGAAGTTGCCCGGCAAGTGGTTCGAGAAACTTCGCAATCGGTTTCACATCTTTGTTTTCGAGATGCAGCTCCACGCCAATATCATTGTCATTGCGATTATAGGAAAGAAACTCGTAGTGGAGGCTGCTGGGCCAATCATTCGGTTTGATTTGGCAGTAGTGCCATGCACGTCCACTTGTTCCAAGCCCTTGAACGGCGATCTCGTCGTAAGCGCTCACAACGGCGGCGAGCGCTGGATGCATCCGCATCTCTTTGACGACACCTGATTGAGCGCGTCGAAACTCATCAGCCATCTCGTCCAGGGAGGAGACGACAACATTCACTTTGGGTTGGCCCTCCTCGTACGTGACGTTTACGGCTGTGCGTGCAACGATCTCGGTGCGCACGGGCATGGCTGGCAGGAGGAGCATGCCGGAATGATCTCCAATCGTGTAGGGGACGAGTTCGACGACGCGCAACTCGAAGCCCCCAAGGGCCGACTGGTTCGTCACTCCACGAACGAACTCGCGAAGGCCATCGGGTGCTCCGTCGCAGGCGATGACGAGGTGAAGTTCTGCTGAGCGCATTCGCCCGAGGAGGCGCTCGGCCAGCTCTTCGGGGTCCTCGGTATTGGGGAATTTTGTGCGCACGACATCGACAAAGCTTTGGTCCTTCGCTTCACCGAACAATTTGACGATTTTTTCCTCGGTATATGCCGCGAGCGACGAGGCGTAATCGAGGACCTGCTCGATGACGCTACGATCCTTGAGATCTGAGTTGTCTGCGAGCTTCACTTCGACAATCACGATGTGCCCGCTCTCGCACAAGAACACGATGTCGGGATACACAAGTTTTCCCAGCGGTGTCTTCAGAGGGCGCTGATGAAACCGAGCGTATTCGCCTCGCAACTGCGTTCGCCGATCTTCAAGTCCAAGGATTCGTGGGTTTTTTCCGATCACCTCCTCTAAGAAGTGCTCGTCTTTCCCGAGCTGGCGGAGCGTGCGCTTCTGCCACGGCAGGCATCCTGTTTCAGTGAGCAGAAACGGCGTTATCTTCTCGGCCATGGGGACCTCCTATGAGAACTCCTCACCCACCCAACTGAAACACCTTCTGGAATGTCATGAGGAGGCTCACGTCATTTGATTTGATGGCGCCTGACAAGAATTCTGCGGGGCCGGGGGTATAGGCGTCGCGGACAATCTTGGTGAAGATCTCCGGGCTTGTTTTGAGCACGCAATCGGCTGTGCCGCCGTCGGGTTTGCCGGGGCGCACCTGGCAAGTATCTTTGGATACGCACACGGTCCACTTGGCCGTATTGCTATTGCCTAATGTGAAATAGAAAGACACGGGCTTGTCGACGGCTTCGGGTTGGAATTTGGTTTCGAGCTCTGCGAAGAGCGAAACGAGCGGATCTTCCGTTGGCCCGGTGCGCTCTTTGAGCGACGTCATGCGCGATGGATCCAGCATGCTGCCGTCTTTGAGCGCGACGACGGCGCGATGCGCGAGCTTCGCGACTTCGCGTGCAGCGTCGGCGTGCGACAGACCTTGGGTGAGCCGACGCATGTCGCTCATTGCGAGCACCGGCCCGATGCGCGCGTAGATCTCGCGTTTGAGCGGGATCTTTCCGCCTTTCGGCATCGCCTCGCGCGTGCCGCCGAGATACATCGGCAGAATGTCCACGCCGTAAGTGAGCGCGAGATGGCCGAGCAGCGGCTTGAACTCTTTCACCTCACCGTCGGTCGAGCGCGTGCCCTCGGGAAAGATGAGCGTCGTCTTTCCCTGTTGGAGGATCTCCCCTGCTTGCCTCTCGCTCGCGCGAAGTCCTCCCTTGCGATCGATGGCCTTGAGGTTCGTCAGGTTCTCGATGAACGCACGCTGGATGGTGTTCTTCTCGAAGAAATAGTCTTGCGCGGCGAGCGTGACGATGTCTTTGCCGTAGGTACCGAGCGCATGGCGCACGAAGCCCATGTCGAGGTGGCTCGCATGATTGGCTGCAACGATCACGTTGCGGTTGTGCGGAATGAAGGAACGTCCGCTCACGTGCGAGCGCATGACTTCGCCGTAGAAGAAGTCTTGCATCTTGCCGATGAGTTTCTTGCCCTCTTCGGCAACGGGCTCGGGCAACGAAACCGGCAATTCGTCTTTCTTGTTTTCTTCCTTCTTGCCCTCAATCTTGTAACGCGATCGCCCGAGCTGCGACGGACGGAGCGATGCGCGCTCGGTGCCAACGAGCTCTTCGACCTCGGCGACCGTTCGGCAGTTCTGAAGCTGTTTGGGATCGATGGCGCCGTAGGTGGCCTCGAGCGCAATGAGCAGCTCGGTGAGTGCGAGCGAGTCGATGTCGAGATCCCCGCCAAGGGTGAGATCCCCGCGAATCTCGCTCGCTTTCTTGCCCTTCACGGCAGCCATCGCCACGCGCACCGGGCTCGACGGCGCGTCCCCCTCGGCGGGATGTGCCGTCGCGAGGATCATGCGCTCCAGGATCTTGCGCGCCTCGTTGCGTTTGACTTTGCGTGTTGCGGTGCGCGGCAAAGGTGCATCATACAAGTGAATGAGGGTGGGCTGCTTGCCATACGGGAGCTTGCTGATGGCATCGCGCAGCGATCGGTTTGCGCGCTCGAAACGCGTGGCGCGATCCACGGAGTCGTCGGCCTCCGGCACGGCAATGCAACCGACGCGCTCGCCGCCGCTGCGCCCGGTGACGCCCACGATCGCGAGCTCTTCGACGTGCATCACGCTGCCGAGCATTTGCTCGACGTCGTCCGGATAAACGTTGTCGCCGGTGGTGGTGACGATGACGTCTTTCACGCGCCCGACGAGGACGAGATTTCCCTTGCGATCGATCTTGCCGAGGTCGCCCGTGTGCAAAAACCCGTCGTCATCGAGAACGAGCTTCGTCGCGTCGAGATCGGTGTAGCCGGCCATGACGTTCGGGCCGCGCGCGAGCACTTCGCCAACGCCGTATTCGTCCGGTGCGTCGATCTTGATTTCGACTCCGGGGATCGGCTTTCCAACTTGTCCGGGCCGCGAGCCTGCCTTCGCAACGGTGAGCACTGGTGCCGCTTCCGTGAGGCCGTAGCCTTCGGCGAGCTTGAGACCGAGACCGTCGAAAAGCTTCTGCGTGTCCTTCGGGAGCGCGGCACCGCCGGAGATGAGGTACTTGATGTTGCCGCCGAGTGCTTCGTGCACGGTGCCGAAGAGGATCTTTCCGAGATCGACGCCTGCAAATTTGCCGAGCGTGCGATTGAACTCGGTGCCGATCTCGAAAATCTTTTCGGCCACGGGACCCTTGTCCGACACGTGCGAAAGGATGCGCCGCTCGAGGAGCTGCCACACCGCGGGCACGCCCACCATGGCCGTGACGCGCGCTTGCTTGAGGCCGGCGGACACGCGATCGCCATTGAGCTCGTCGAGATAGACGACGCGCGCGCCGCGAGAGAACGGCAAGAGCATCCCGCACGCGAACTCGAACGTGTGATGCAGCGGCAGCACGCTGAGCACGCGATCGCCTTCGGTGAGCGGGAAGAGCGGCGCGAGCGCGGCGACGAGCGACGTGAAGTTCGCGTGCGTGAGGCAGACGCCTTTGGGTTTGCCCGTGGTGCCGCTCGTGTAAATGAGGCTCGCGATGTCGTCCTCGTAGATCTCGGGGCGCTCGCAGAGATGCGCTTCGTCCTTGTCGAGCGGCGCCGCCATCGACGCGATCGAGCGCGTGAGGAGCGTTCGATTCTCCAGCGTTGAGCCGAGTTTGGTGATCGCGGCGGAGCATGCGTCTTCGACTTTGCTGTCCCAGAGAACGACCGTGGCTTCGCTCTCGCGCACGATGTTTGCAAACTGCACGGGATTCATCGCGGGATCGATCGGCACCGCCGTGGCCCCTGCGCGCGCGATGCCGAAGAACGCAATGGGCCAGTCCGGGTGGTTGTGACCGGAGAGCACGATGCGATCGCCCTTTTTGACGCCGAGCGCGATGAGGCGCGCGGCTGCGGCGTTCGCGCGCTCGCGCACGTTGCGGTACGTGGTACGGGCGATGCCGTCATCTTCGAGACGGCCGAAGGCGAGCGCGTGTTCGTGGCGCTCGGCCATCTGATCGACGAGCAACGAAATGGTTGCATGCGCCTTGAGCGGCTTGAGCTCCTTCTTGTAGCGCTCCTCCATCCACGGGATCACGCGCTTCTCCATGGCCGGCATGTGCTGGTTCATCCAGTAGTCGGCCCAATCGATCTTCTCGGGGCACCACGTGAGCTTCCGCCGATCTTCGGGCGACATGCGCTCGTAGGCGGCGCGCGTGTTTGCGCACGAGAAGGGGCCCTTCTGCTCCCACGTGAAAGGCACGAAGAGCTTCAGAATGCGGTCGATCCTTTCTTCCTGCCGCGCAACACCTTCGAGCTTCGTTGCGACGGGACGGGCGATCTTCGCGGCCGGGCCCGGTGCACCCTTGAGCATCTTTGCCATGCGCCGCGCGCTGCGCGCCACGGCACCGGGCCCCATGGCCTCGTACCGCTCGAGTGAGACGATGGCGGGCTCGTAGTGGGTTTGCAGGAAGTTGAGGAATGGATTGCCCTTCCCGGTACGCTGGTAATGCTTTCGCTTGTAAAGTGCAATGAGCTCACCGAAGCGCTCGCTCGTCCCCGGATTCACGTCGCTTGCACCGTATTGATAAACGGGTTTCTGCGTACCCTCGAGCAGCTCGGCAAGCGTGATGATCATTCCTATGCAGACCATGTCGGCCGGAATGAAATCGAGGATGGTATCGCGGCTTCCGACGAGGTGGTGATGCCCCTTCATCGCGAGAAAGATGATGGGTGCCGTGGTGCCGATGCCCTCGTTCCAGCCCGGGAAGGGGAACTCGAGGGTGCTCTCGCAGCATGCAGGCCGCCCGATGGTGAACGGGATGCCGGAGCGAGCGATGATCTGCTCGCCGATGCTCTTCGTGTACGTGTAAATGTTCGGCCAACCCCAGTGCGTTGCGCGCTCGAGACCGGCTTCCACGAGGCGATTCGAAACGTATGCGCGCTTGACGTTCTTTAGTTCGGCTTCGAGCGGCGCGCCTGCCGTGGGCTCGCCCTTGCGAATCAGATTCTGGACGGCCTGCTCACGAAACACCGATTGGCGAAAAGCATCCTCGCAGCGGCTCTTGGCTTGCGCGATGAGATCGAGGCAATCGTTGATCTCGCGCTCGGGATCCCACAGCTTGCGGCCGAGTTCCTCGGCGCGCGGGAAAGGATGCACGCTGCCCGGCATCTCTTCGATGATGAGTCCCTTGCGGTTGCCGACCACGTAACACGTGGACGTGTGCATGAGCGGCGCGTTGCCGAGCGCTTTGGCGAGTGCGACCAGGTTTTGCGCGCCGAACGCATTCGTGTCGAGCGCCTCGTCGAGCGGCGGATTGAAATCGACGACGCCGGCCACGTTGACGACGGCGTCGATAGTGCCGCGAAGGTCCTTTACGATGGCGTCGTCGATCCCGCACAACGGGAGTCCCACGTCGCCGTCGATGGGCACGATCTTGTCGCGCAAGAATGCTTCGAAGCCGTTGCCGTGCTCTTTGCGCAGCGGCTCGAGCGCCTCGCTCGTGGCGATCTCGCTCCAGAAACGCTGCTCGCTCGTTTTGCTGGCCTTGTTGGCCTTTTTCGCCGTCGACGCACCTGTTGATCGCGCTCCGCGAACGAGCAGGTAAATGCGTCCTACCTCGGGGTAGCGCGAAAGGAGCAAAACCCAGAAGATCTTCCCGAGAAATCCTGTACCGCCGAGAACGAGCAAGCGAGCGTCCGCGAGCTGGGCGCGGATGTCGAGCGGCGGAATGGGCATTGCGGGCGCGGAGCTGCCGTTTTTATGGCGCGGAGTTTCCGGATACTCCATAGAATCGGCCGGCTTAGTTAGCCCACGGCTCGCCGATCGGCAACCTGCAAGGGCGCGTCCCTAGATTCGCTCTCGGGGAGGGCAGGCACGGGGGCCTGCCCCTACAACCGACAACACGCGTACGTAGGGGCGGCCCCCTGTGGCCGCCCTATTCAGTGCTTTGCTCTCGCCGCCAGGGACACGCCCTACGCCGTGACGTTCGCCATCAAGATGGGCGCGAAATGAAAGAGTGTAATCTCGGGGCTCCTTGGCGCGGTGTCTTTCGCCATCTCGAGGGCCTCGTTCATGGTGCGCGCCGTCTCCCACCCCATGAGTTTCGGGATGTACTCGTTGTCGGCGCCGACCACGATGACGCGTCCGGTGTGCTGACGGCCTGTTTCGCCCCAGTACCACATGAAAAATGCGTGTGCGGGGTGGTACGCGTGGCCTGTGCGATACGCCTGGATGTACGCCGGATTCGACGCGAACTTCGCCTCGTAGCGCTTGTGCAGCTCCATGGCATCGCGTGTTTCGGGCAAGAGATTGTGCACGAACTCGATGTAGGCTGCATGCTGTTCTTTGTCGAATTGATCGGTGCACGGATGGGTGACGATCATCGTGCCGCCTTTTTTGAGGAGCGGCACGCCCTTGTACATATTGAAGATATATCCGTTCACCATCACCTGCACGAGCAGGGGATTGAGAAAAGAATGGACGTTGTAAGGGCTGATGTACGGCACGCCGCAAATAAGGATATCGGCCTGGCCCTTCACAGGCACGAGATACTGCTCGTGGCAGCGGGCAATCGTGTGCTCGTGCACCGCTTCGGTCTCGCCCGCGAACACGCCGGTGACGCCGTAGGGCGAGGGCACCTTGTCGAAGATCGCCTGGCGCAAGGGCTGCGGCACCTTCGAAAGTGTTGCCGTGAGCGCTTTGAGCGCCGCGGTCTCGAGGCCGGAGAGATCGTCTTCGTTTTTCGCCAGAAACTCGAGCGGCCGATCGAACATGCGATTGTTGACGGTCGACTCGATGGTAAAGACATTGAGTTTCTTGTTCGTGAGGCGCCCCATGCGCTCGACGCTGGTGGCAAGTTCCGATTTTTTCGGATCCATATAAGACCAGCAATTGCGCATCACCTTCGGATTGTGATGGGAGCGAAGGCTTTTGTAGCCGCAGAGGCCCACGGCGACGGATTTGTGGCCGCCGTCCATGGGGACGAGATTCAAATTCACGTAAATGAGCAAATCGCTCTCGACCGCATAGCGATTGAGCTCGACGATCTCTCCATGATCGGTCGTGCCGATTTCGACCATGTTCTTTGCGTCTTCGGCGTCGTGATTGAAAAGGCGATCAGGGTAATAGGCCGCGTGAATTTTATTGCCCACGATATGACGGATTTCGTCGCTCGTCATGCGGCGGTGGATGCTCGTCGCGATGATCATGCGGATGTCTTCGACGCCGTGGTCCGCAAGCATTTCGAGGACGATCGTGAGCACGCGCTCGCGCACGTCGGGGCGGCGCATGGGCGGCAGCGGCAGCGAGATGTCGTCAATGGCAATGACGACCTTCATGCCCGGACGAAGCTTTGCGTGCAGAGGCTCCGTGTTGTGTGGGTGGTTGATCGCGTAGCGAATCGCGGCGTCGACGTCCTTGAGCGGCGCAATGGGCGCCTTCGGGTAGATGCACCGCGTGCCGGCCGGCAGATCGACTTCGACGAGGCGATCCCCCGAGAAAATGGTGCGCGGAGCGCTTTTGCGATCGAGGGTGACGACGAGCGGATGCGACATGGGGACGGCCGCGCGTTTAGCACTTAAGTGGCCCCAACCGCCACGGCTAACGCCGTGGCCGCCTTGTATGAACCGTCTGGTGGAAGCGAAGGGAATTGGTGGTCGAAGCGAGGAGGGGGCGCAGGGGAAGAGACGAAAAAGTTGTAAGCCTTGTGCAGAGGAGAATTCGGCAAGCACAAAACC
>WQYX01000021.1 GCA_009781005.1 Polyangiaceae bacterium
GTACGGCGTTTCTCGGACCTGCGGCGTACGTACAGTACGCCTCGGTCCTGCGATACGGCGTGCGCCCTTCTCGCTGCGGTCTCGGCCGTCTGCAGAAATCGCGTCGTGAATTATCCGGGCTAGCCTCGATTCGCTCGCAACGGCTGTAGAACACGCTCTAAGCTGTCTCGAAACTGCGCTTGTCTTTCTTGCCAGACTTCTTCTTGCTCTTCGCGCTGCGGTTCGAATGTCCGTTGGCAATGTGCTGTCCGTTCGTTGACGCAACTGCAGGCTCACCGGTCTCGGGATAAACTTGCGCGCCCTCGACGCTACCGCGGAGCAGGTCAGCGGCGAGCTGGGCGGCGCGGTCCGTTTTTTCCCATGCAAACTCACTGCGGCCGAAGTGGCCATAAGCCGCCGTTGGTTTGTACTGCGGCGCAAGCAATCCGAGTTCTTCGATGAGTGCTTTCGGACGCATGTCGAAGTTGTCGAGGATGTATTTCTCGAGGATCTCGTCATCCACCTTGCCAGTGCCGAACGTGTTGATGTGCACACCAACGGGGCGTGCGACGCCAATCGCATAAGCGATTTGCACCTCGCAGCGTTTTGCGAGACCCGCCGCAACGACGTTCTTCGCGATATATCGCGCGTAGTAACACGCGGAGCGATCGACCTTCGACGGATCCTTGCCGCTGAAGGCGCCGCCACCATGGCGACCCATGCCGCCGTACGTGTCGACGATGATCTTGCGACCGGTGAGACCGCAGTCGCCCTGCGGACCGCCAACGACGAAGCGCCCCGTGGGATTGACGTGGAACTTCGTGTTCTTGTCGATGAGCCTCTTCGGCATGACCTTGCCGATGACGAGCTCCATCACGGCCTCGCGAAGTTGCTTGTGTTTTACATGCTCATCGTGTTGCGTCGAGATGACAATCGCATCCACGCGAACCGGGACGTCGTCTTCGTATTCGAGCGTGACTTGGGTTTTGCCGTCAGGCCTGAGAAAATCGACTTTTCCGGCTTTGCGAACGGCCGCGAGTTGCCGGGCAAGCTGGTGGGCGTAGTCGATGGGCGCCGGCATGTAATTCGATGTCTCGTCCGTGGCGTACCCGAACACGAGACCCTGATCGCCGGCCCCCTGCTCCTTGTACAGGCCTTCGCCTTCGGTGACACCTTGCGAGATGTCTGGACTTTGTTTCTCGACGGCCGTGAGGATTGCGCAGGTGTTGCCGTCAAAACCCTTCGCCGAGCTGTTGTAACCAATATCGAGGACCGTCCGGCGCACGATGGCCGGAACATCAATCGTCGCCGTGGTCGTGATCTCACCGGCCACAACGACCATTCCGGTCTTCGCAAGCGACTCACACGCAACACGTGCTTTCGTGTCTTGAGTCAGGATGGCGTCGAGAATCGCATCGGAGACGGCATCGCAAAGTTTGTCTGGATGCCCCTCGGTAACGGACTCCGACGTGAATTGATAACGTGCCATTCTCGACTCCTCGAAAAGATTTCGAGAGGGCATAGCGCGACCACCCAGGGTACGCAAAGGCCTATCGAGGGGAACGGAAGCACGTGAAAAGAGCCGTGCCCCGATGACTCACGTACTCAAGATTTTTTGGGCCCGTCATCAGGAGGGTTGTCGTCCCATGGCTCCACTCGAGAAATCTTTTGCACCCATTGATCATGCTCGTTGAGCTCGCGGGGAGCAGGCTCGGCAACCTGGGCCTGCGAGAGCTGCGGCGCGGTCATTCCGCGCCCGCCAATGGTGACCGAAGCGCCCGGAATTGCCGCGATGGCGAGCGTGGCCGCAGGCTGAAACGTGAGCGGCACGGTGAGGCCGCCAACTTGATCGAAGAAGCGCGCGGCGATCCGGGCCATGCGCTGAGCGCCTAGTTCCTCGGAGATCTTGCGCCAGGTGCAGCCCTCGCTGAGTGCCGAGAGGAAGGACTCCGCGGAAGTGAAGTTCACGGTGTGGCGAATCACCGTGTGACGCACGAGGGACAGGCCACCTTGCTCGAACATGCGCCGCATCGAATCGCGCGCGGGATCGATGCGCGCGCGACCTTCTAGGGCGTTGGGTGCGAACTCTGCGAGCGCACTCGTGAGCAGATCGAACGGATCACCCCGGCCCGACGGACCCCACACGAGCACGCCCACCTTGCCGCTACCCACGAGCGCCGAGCGCCAGCTCTTGAAAAGCAATTCGCGATCTTCGAAATGTCGGAGTCCGAACGCGCATACGATCGCATTCCAATCACCATTGCCGGTGTCCGAAGCGTCGGCTTGCATGCACATGACGCGATCGAAACGGGCCTTTTCGATCTGCTCCTGGCAGATGCGAATCATCTCGACACTGGTGTCCGTTGCGAGGACCTTGCCCTTGTCGCCGACGGCGCGGGCAACTGCGAGCATTTCTGCGCCCGGCCCCGCCATCGTGACGAGCACGCGCTGGCCTTGCGAGAGGGAGAGATCCCGAACGAGATCGAGGTGGTAGGGCATGAAGCGCGGCACCCATTCCTCGAGGTAGCGGGCAGCGGCACGATCCCAAGGGGTTCCCATGACTCACGGAGCATACCCGAGTGAGGTGCACTGCTACCAGGGCAAGCATGTTCATTTCCCGTCGGCACTCGACTAGGCTCTGCCGGCGTCATGGCCGACGCCCCGCTTCGCAAGACCTCACTCTACGATCGTCATGTCAAAGCGGGAGGGCGCATGGTGCCGTTTGCCGGTTTCGAGATGCCTGTACAATACACGGGTATTGTCGACGAGCATCACGCGGTTCGCAATGCGTGCGGGATCTTCGATGTGTCGCACATGGGGGAGCTCGAACTCCGCGGCGAGCACGCAGCCGCGGTCGTGGACTACCTCATTACGAACGACGCCTCGAAGCTCGTCGACGGGCAGGCGCTTTACACGTGCGCTTGTAACGAGCGCGGCACCATTCTCGACGATCTCATCGTCTATCGCGCTGCGCACGATCATTGGCTCATCGTCTGCAATGCATCGAACCACGACAAGATGGCGGCCGTGTTCGAACGGGCAGCGGAGAACCACTGCATCTTCGAAGATCGCACCTTGGAGACGTCGCTCGTTGCGGTGCAAGGCCCAAAGGTTTTCGACATTCTCGCACTCGCCGGCGGCGACGCGGCGCGACTCCTGAGCCTCAAGCCTTTCCACTTCCGCGACGCGGTCGTTGCCAACGTGAGGTGCACGGTGGCGCGCACCGGCTACACCGGCGAAGACGGCGTCGAGATTTTTTGCGCATGGAAGGATGCGCCGGCTCTTTGGGATCAGCTTCTCTACCTCGGTGCGCCGCTCGGCATGAAGCCCGCGGGTCTCGGCGCGCGCGACACGCTCCGCCTCGAAGCGCGCTTGTCCCTCTACGGCAATGATATCGACGAAACGACGAATCCAATCGAAGCAGGCCTCGGTTGGGTCGTAAAAATGGACAAGCCGATGTTCGTCGGCAAAGCCGCACTCGAAAAAGTGAAGGCCGCGCCGGTGCCCCGCAAGCTCGTCGGATTCGAGATGGCAGGCCGTGGCATCGCGCGCCATGGCTACGCGCTCCGCGATCTCGAAGGCAATCCGGTTGGCGTGTGCACGAGCGGCAGCCCCGGCCCCAGCGTGGGCAAGAATATCGGACTTGGATATCTACCCAGCGCCATGACTCCCATCGGCACGAAGTTTCTTGTCGACTGCCGCGGCAAAAATATCCAAGCCGAAGTCGTTAAAATGCCATTTTATATTCGCAAGAAATAAGGAAAATTTCATGAGCGACAACATCCCCGCAGGGCTCAAATACACGACCGATCACGAGTGGGCGAACATCGAAGGCGCACGCGTCAAAGTCGGCGTCACGGCATTCGCCGTCGAGCAGCTCGGCGACGTCACACTCGTCGACATCAACGTGAAGGTCGGCGACGAACTTGCCGAAGGCAAAGCGTTCGGCACCATCGAGAGCGTCAAGACATTGAGCGACCTGCTCTCGCCAGTCGCCGGCAAGGTGGTCGAAATCAACATGGCGCTCTCTGCGAATCCCGAGCTCGTGAACGAAGACTGTTATGGCAAGGCATGGATGATTGTCATCAAGCCGAGCGATCCGGCTGCCGTCGGCGCGCTCCTCGACGACAAGGCGTACGCCGAACACGTCAAATCACAGTAAGGATTTGAGTTTCGCGAGCGTGGTCAGCGCTTCGAGCGGCGTCATCCGATCGAGATCCAGCGCACGAAGCATCTCGAGCGCTGGATTCGTTGGGATGTCTGCATCACGCACACGATCGCTCTTGCCGAACAGATCGAGCTGCGGAACGTTGGCTCTCGTCCGCGAGTGGCGCGGCAAGACTTGAGCGACGCCTCGACCTTGCTCGAGCGCATCGAGCATCGCCTTTGCCCTTGCGAGCACGGGCTCCGGAATGCCAGCGAGCCGCGCGCACGCGACGCCGTAGCTCCGTGAGGCCGCGCCTTGTTGCACCTTGTGAAAAAAAACGATGCTGCCTTCGTGTTCGCGCGCGCTCACGCTGTGGTTCTGTGCGCGCGGACAACTCGACGTGAGCTCGGTGAGCTCGTAGTAGTGCGTGGCGAAAAGCGCGCGGCAAGAAGCCACGTCGTGCAGATGTTCAGCAACGGCCCACGCGATGGCGAGACCGTCGTAGGTGCTCGTGCCGCGACCAATCTCGTCGAGGATGACGAGCGAGCGGCGCGTCGCGCGGCGGAGAATGTTGGCTGTCTCCTTCATCTCGACCATGAAGGTGCTCTCCCCGCGCGCGAGGTTGTCGCTCGCGCCGACGCGCGTGAGAATCCGATCGACGATACCCACGCGCGCTCGGCGCGCGGGCACGAACGAACCCGCCTGCGCGAGCACCACGGCAAGCGCCACCTGGCGCATGAACGTAGACTTGCCGGCCATGTTCGGTCCCGTGATGATCCAGAGGCGCGCGCGATCTTCGGGCGCCTCCTCATTCGCGTCGAGCGCAGCGAGCACGACGTCGTTCGGCACGAAATGGCCCGCCGCAGCGAGATGCTCGACCACGGGATGGCGTGCTTGCTCGAGTAAGAGCTCGGTGTTCTCGTTCACGTCGGGACGCGTGTAGTCGTCGCGGTGCGCAACTTCGGCAAGGGCACTTGCCACGTCGAAGTGTGCAACGCGCGCGGCAATCGCTCGGAGACGTTCGACATGCGCGGCGAGATTTTTCACGAGCTCCGACCAGAGCTCGGCTTCCCTCGTCGACAGGCGCTCTTCGGCGTGCGCGAGCTTGTCGGCGAGCGCGTCGAGATCATCGCACGTGAAGCGCTCGCCGGTTGCGATCGTCTGCTTGCGGCGCCACGACGAAGGCGCCTTCGCGAGATGCGTCTTCGTCACCTCCATGTACCAACCGAAGACGCGCGTGTACCGGAGCTTGAGGCTCGGGATCTGCGACATCTCGCGAAGACGGCCTTCGAGCTGCACGATGAGCCGCTGGCCGTCGCGGGTGAGCGTGCGAGCTTCGTCGAGCTCACCATCCCAACCATCACGAAAAACGCCGCCGTCGCTCGCTCGCAGCGGAAGCTCGTCGGAAAGTGCATTGTGCAACAATTCCGCGAGATCTTCACAGCGGTCGACGAAGGGCTCGTTCGTCGGGATCTCGAGCGCATCGCGCGCGGCCTTGTCCGGACATTGCGCGAGAGCGTCGTCGAGATGAGGAAGCTCGTCGAGTGACGTTCGGAGCTGCGCGAGCTCGCGAGGGCCGACGCGGTCGACGGCGAGCTTGACGGCAAGGCGCTCGAGATCGGCAACGCGATCGAGTCGCGCGCGGATCTCGGCGCGCAGACCGGGCTGCGTCACGAAGAGCTCGACGCCGTCGAGGCGGCGCCGGATCTCCGCAACGTTCGTTCGCGGCGCGAGAAGGCGGCGGCGCAAGAGGCGGGCGCCCGGTGCCGTTCGTGTTGCGTCGATGTGCGCGAGCAGGGAGCCTTTCGTCTCGCCATCCATCGTTCGCACGAGCTCGAGGTGCCGCTGTGCAGCGTCGTCGAGAATGAGGGTGTCGCCGATCTGGGTTTCTACGAGACGTGCAACCGGAAGGTTGCGTCCTGGTTCGCACGCTTTGACGAGGGCGACGCAGCGAGCCGCCGCAACGAGCGCGAGATCGCTCGCACACGATTTGCGCGCCTCGCCCTTGCCGAGCACCTCATCGAGCTCGCCCAGCGCCCGATGGAGATCGAGATCTCCCTCCGCCTCTTGTCGCACGGTGGCGCGAACGAGTGCGCCGCGCACCACCTGAGCGATCTCGCTCGACGCATGCACGAGCACCTCGCGTGGATCGAGGCGTACGAGCTCCGTCACCGCGGCGTCGATCCCCTCGACTTCGCAGGCTTCGAGGGTGCCGGTTGAAAAATCGAGCCAAGCTATCCCCACGCGGCCCAACGTGTCGACCTCGACGCCCGCGAGGAAAAGGTTCTTTTTCGCGTCCAGCGCGGAGTCGTCGAACGCGAGCGCCGGCGTCGCGATGCGCACGACTTCACGCGGGACGATGCCTTTGATCTTTGATGGGTCGCCCATCTGCTCGCAGATCGCAACCTTGTGACCGAGATCGAGCAGCCGCTGCACGTATCCACTTGCCGCGTGGTACGGCACGCCGGCCATGGGGATGGGCTCCTCGGCGTTCTTGTTACGACTCGTCAGCGTGAGATCGAGAGCCTTCGCCGCGACGACCGCGTCATCGAAAAAAATCTCGTAGAAGTCGCCGAGGCGAAAGAAAACGAGCGCATCGGGGTGCGCGGCCTTCGCGGCGAGATACTGCCGCATGACCGGCGTGTCTGCTCCGCTGCTCTTCGCCATGCCTCGTCTCAACTCAACTCAAAGGGTTCAGAAGTACGGAGCGTGCGCAATGATCACGTTGTCGAGATCGATGAGCACGAGTCCCTGGGTGGCCCCGTCAACGACCGCAATCTGACCTAGACTCTCGATGTACTGAATGGATTGCGGGTTGACCAAGTTGATCGTCCCCGCCGTGTTGCCAATGTCGACGAGCAAGGGCGAGAACGCTTGTTGCGTCGTGAAGGTGTAAGCCGTGTCGCGCTCGATGAGCGAGCCGCTGGACGGATTTTGCATCACGACGGAAAATATGGGGTTACGCATCGCGAGCTGGCTGTCGCGCGAGATCGTGGTACCCGCAGGCAGACAGGCGTCCGTGCGTGACGGATCACATGATGGAGGGACCGGCGGCGCACGACCATTCATGAGTGACAGCCGCGGATCACATGATGGAACGCAGCGACCATCGGATCCCGTGACCATGTGATGGAGAAAACCGAGTCCAACGGCACCGCCAACGATGTTGCCAACGGTTGACCACTGCCCGCCCGTGCGCACGTGGAACGCGATCTGGTTGTGGAAGCAACATTGAAGTTGCTTGAGATACGGCGGGTTCGTTGGATCTTTGTAGACGACTCGGCGAGGAGAAATGTCGCCGTAGTAGAAACGACCAAGAACGAATTTGCCGTCGTACGCCTCGAGGATAGGGAAATCGCGCGACACCATTTGGTCGCTCGCAAGACCAAAGGCTGCATTGCAGGAATCGAATCTCTGTTGTGGCGTGACGAGGCTCGAATCCCAACACGATTGATCCGTGGCCCAATACGGATCATCGTTCGAGAGAAGATCGTCGCTCACTTGAACGTAATCGGCGATCTTCCATTGGAGATCCGAATCCACGAGATCTCCTTGCACCGCGGCGTTGACAGCGGCTGCGCGCATCCGACCCTGATCCCAATCTTCAACACCCTTCGCGCAGAATTGACCATGCGGAGCACTTAGGGTGAGCGACTGGTAGTCATCGGTGGTGGAGATCGTCGCGTTGATCCCGTCGTAACCGGGTAGTTGACCCTCGAACGTGATGAACCAATCCTGGTTTGCGATATGCGCATCCGGCACGTCGTAAGAGAAGAGAAGCGACAGCGCCGGAGTCTTCTCCGAACCTGCGCCCGAACCAACCTGCGGAAGCGGGATGCCGTTCGTGCCCACGTTCGGGACGGTCTGGAGAGACGGCAGGTGATTGCCGCTCGTTGAATCGTTCTTGATAAGGTATTGCGAGCGGATGTGGTGGGGCGCGCTAATTGGGAAGAAGCCTTCTTCCGACGTTGCCCCTGGGTCGGTCGTCTGTGCGTCGTACGGCGCGAAGTCCGTTTTGTTCGTGCTGGAGTCGATCTGCGCTGCAGCAAGCGCACCCGGAACGGATGCGAGAACACCCTGCAGATTGGCGGATGCGAGAGCACCTTGCAGATCGGCAGCAGAGGGCGGTCCTCCATCAAGGGTTGCGGGCCTGCGACACGGGGCATCCCAGTCATCGACGTCGACCACGACAACCTGACCGTTCGCGAGGACCGCGAATGCGAAAATGCCACGCAAGCGAAGCGGTCCGAGCGCTGCCGGCGCCTCTCCACGATCCGCCCGATAGTAAAATCCAAAGTCCTGCGGGTTGTTCGGGTCGATGTTCTGGTTTGCATTGCAGATCAAACCCGAACGCGAATTTGGAAGGTTGACACCATTGATGTTCGAAAGTGGGAAGTCGTGGCGCGCGAATGCAACTGCGACCACCGGCGACGAAAACGCGATTCGATCGGGTGGCGCGAATGGATTGAGCTCCGGATTCGGACGCGTGACAGGCGTGCGGATCGTCGATTTTGGATCGGTCACGTCGAAGACGACGATCGAACCGTCTGCCTTGTCGACGGCGTAGAGAAAGCGCTTGTAGTCGTGCGTTGGCGGGCTCACCGTCACGTCGCTGAGCGATACGGCGCGCGATGGCTGCGCGAGGCTCGTTGCAACGAGCGGCGGGAGCTCCAAAGGCGAGCCTTGCGTCGACAGATCGATCACGTGCACGAACGGCACCGTGTCGTCTGCGACGTACAAGGTCTGATCCACGAGCGCGATCGAGACGGGCCGAGGCGAATCGAGCGACCCAAGCGACAAGGGTTGCGGGCCGCCCGCATCTTGCTCATCGAGCGGAATGCACGTGCCAGCGTCAACGGGCGCGGCTGCATCGACTCCACCATCTCCCACGGGGTCCGGTTCCGTGCAGCACGGCGTGGTTCCGCAAACGGCTGCGGGGAGCGGACGCTCGCACGTCAAATCGATGCCGCCATCGACGTACGGCACTCCATTCTGCCACGCGGGTCCTGGCGCGAACGTCGCGGGCAATGCGCTCGCGTCCACCAGCGAAATCGAAGACGTGATGGGGCACGGCTCGAGCGCGCCGGGGTCGAGCACCGAACCCTCACCTGCTCCCGCGATGTTCGCGCCGCGCAGAAATGGTCTTGGATCGATCGTGACGATCTTCGTTGTGTTGAGCCGATCCCCTGGAAGCGCGGCGACGATCTCGTAGTCGAGCGTGCCCTCACCCGCGTCGGCGTTCGTCGTGGCACCCGTACGCGAAACGATGGCGAGCGCGCCCGGCTTTTGCGGCAGCGCGCATACGGGCCACGAACGCAAATCGGCTTGCCCCTGCGGATCCGGCGGATAACCAGGAGTGTCGCCGAGCAGGCGACTGCTCGGAACGCCGTAGATCGCGGGCTTGTTGACCTCGGC
The DNA here is from genome assembly GCA_009781005.1 of Polyangiaceae bacterium. Classification (GTDB taxonomy): domain Bacteria; phylum Myxococcota_A; class Polyangia; order Polyangiales; family Polyangiaceae; genus Labilithrix. Next base: position 9,542 of record WQYX01000021.1, read on the forward strand.
GGCAGCGACAAACACCATCTGACCGTCGGGCGCAGTGGCGACATCCGTGGGCACCATGCCAACAGGAATGAAGTCGATGCCCGGGTTGGTCCGATTCTGATCGACGACGACGCCCGCCGACAGGTTCACGACCGCGAGCTCGCCACTCGCCGACTGCGTGACGACTGCAAAGAGCTGGTTTTGAAGATTGTTGCCGTCGACGTCCGGCGAAACCGGCGCGCAATCCGTTGGTGGACGCGGGGCCGGCGTCTGACGATTGCCGTTATCGTCAATGACCTGCAAGCACACGGTATCCATGCGCTGCGCGCGCCGGAACGACTGCACGGGAACGCTCGTTTCCGATTGCGAACAAGCAAAAAGCATCGCGCACACGATCAGAACGGCCGTCACGAGGCACACAAATTTTCTCTGCATCACGAGCCCTTCGGAACGGTCGGCTGGCCGAGCGTGAAGACGACGGTCTCGAACGTCGTACGATCGGGTTGGGCGTTGTCGAGGTCGATGAGTTGCACGAAGGAGTTCGTAAAGCTCGCGACGTAACCGAACCGATAGCTGCGAAGGCCCGTATTCGGTTCGCGTGGATCGAACGGAACTTGTTGGTGAGTCGCCACGTCGTCGAACGAGAACGGATCGAACGCCATGGCAAAGGGCCCTGCGCCAACAGAAATGATGTTCTCGAGAGTGAGTAAATCCGGATCGACGACGTAGACGGCCGACGCGTCCGAACAGACGACGAAGACACGCAGCGTATATGCCCCGTCGCTATCAACGATGGGCGCGAGGTAGACGTTCGACGGTCCGGTAGACGACCCGTTCTCAAGTGAAACGAACTGGTTCGTATTCAAAACGAGTTTGTCGGGGTCGTACGACGCGCCGTCATTCGAAACACCACCCACTTCGCCAACGAGAAGCGCCGCGGGCGAGCGCGTTGCGATGAAGACGCGCGCTGGTTTGCGTGCGCACGCGATGGTGTCTGCGTCGACGTCCGCTTGCGTGCGTCCCGACGCGGCGTCAACGGGTTGAATTCGCGCCTTGCAAGCAATGCGTGGAGTTGGATCGATCGCGATGCTACGCGCATCGACGCTGCTCGCGCTGCTCGAGCCGGTGGTGATGGCGAACGCGGCTTCCTTGTCGAGGAACGGGCGCTTGATGCTCGAGCCGTCGTCGGGATAAACGCGCAAGAGATCGACCTCCGAGACCGAGCGGCTCGTCTCGAGAAACGCGGGCAGCGGGAACGCAGTGGGATCCTGCAAGAACGCGTCGCGATCGTGCGGAATGGCCGCGATGCCGATGCCGTCGACGGCGACCCCATCGAGAACGAATTGCAGCGACACATTCGGTACGCTGTCGCCGTCCGTTCGCGACAAGCCCGTGGATAGGAGGCTCGTGAGGGTTTCGGATTGATGTGTCACGACGAGCGAAGTCCCGTCCGTGCTGAACGCTGCGCCGAACGGCTCGCCCGGCATCGTGATGTTGCGCGTGTTCCCAGGCTCGTCCGAATTGGAGCCCGCGTTGTGCGCGCCGTCGCATCTGCGTGCGCTGTCCTGCCCGCATTGGATCTTGAACGGCGGGTAGTCCGCGGCTGGATCCTCCGGTGGAACTGCATCGGCCGTGTCACGCACGACGTCCGCCCACGCAATCGACGCCGTACCGCGTACCGGTGCGAAGAGTCGGTCGAAACTCCGCGTGCCGACCGGAACGTCGTCCGTTGTCGCCGGTATCATCAGGCTCGGCGGCGGAGAGATCAGGAGCCCGGTTGCAAGCGCACCGATGGCCGCAGAGTCGCGAAAGTAAAAGGTAGAGTCAACGGGAGGCGCGCATGTCTCACCCAGCGGCAGGCGCTCCCCCGAACCGTCTGGTTTGAGAACAAGGGGATTGTTCGGGCAATCCCTTACGGCGTTCGGATCACGCTCGAGGATCGGCACGTCCGGATCATCCGGATTCGCGATGATGCGCAGCGCGTCGCGCCGGATCAGATGCAGGTCGTACGACTGAATCGTGCCGCCGTTGTATTGAAGATCGAAGTCCGAATTTACAGCGTAAAGTACGCTACCTCCGGCGGAGACTTGCAGCCCTACGGGGAAGTAAAACTGGTTGAGCGGAGGTGGACTCCCGTCACCTGCCGAGTAGCAGGCGGACCCGCCCACGAGCCCCAGGGTAAGCGCTCGCAACACAGCGAACCAACGACGAGATCTGCGCCACCGGTGACTAAGAGCGTGTTCGCCAGCCTGCTGCGCGAAATCGATGCGTCGGTTGGGCGCTGCGGTGCCTACGCACGTACCACAACGTACGCTTACGCGGGCTCCTCGCGCCCGCCCTAGCCCGGATAATTCATGACGCGATTTCTGCAGACGGCCGAGACCGCAGCGAAAAGGGCGCACGCCGTATCGCAGGACCGAGGCGTACTGTATGTACGCCGCAGGTCCGAGAAACGCCGTACGCCCTTTGCAGCAAAGGGATCGGCTCGTCTGAGTGGAGTCGTCGTGAATTATCCGGGCTAGCCTCGATTCGCTCGCAACGGCTGTCGGACACGCTCTCATTCGCGGCGCAGCCTAGTGTGCTGGTCCACGCGAGCGCAACCCGAGAGCGTGAGAGCGCGCTCGACAGCCTGCTGCGCGAACACGCTCTCAATCAAAGGTCGACGATGACGACCCCGCGCTGGCCTTGATCTGGATCTTCACGATCCTCGCGACGCTTCGGCGGAGGCCGCTGAGCGGGCGAAACCGGAAGCTCGAGCTGCGGGCGCTCATGGCGTTTCCGCTCTTCTTCTTCTCGTCGGCGAATCTGCTCAATGATGAATGGCGGGAGCATCACATCCTCCCAGATGAAGCAAGAAAACAGGGCGAAACAACGGCGTTCGCATACTCTCTTTGCTTCATGGAAGCTAGCAACCGGGGGTTGTCGGTCAAGGGAACGCATCGCCGGTTGAAAGCCTCACGAGCGCGGTCGCAAGACTCTCGAGGTGGGCGACGAATACTAGCGGGTGAGTGATAGAGTCGAGCCGTGCCACGGCTCGCGCTTGCCTTGGGGATCGTGCTCTTCTGGCTGTGCGCCCTTGTCGTGCGACGAGCGCACGCAGCCCCCTTCGATCTTACCGGCAACGACTGGGAGGGATGCTCGGAGCTCGTTCGTCTCGCGCGTTCCGAGCTCGGCGACGAACGCGTCGTGGCAACGACACGCATCGACTTCCACGAACTCTCGGCCGACGATGGCCTGCTCGTCCTCTATCCAAAGCAGACGCTCGATGTCGACGACGTGTCGAAATTCATGCGCGCGGGGGGCCGTGCCATTCTCATGGATGACTTCGGTCGTGGAGACTCGCTGCTCGAGCACTTCGGCATCGAGCGTGTTGCAAGCCCGCGAAGACCGGTCACAGAGCTTCGCCACAATCCCGCGTTCGCCCTCGCGGAGCCGGCAAGCGCACATCCCGTTGTGAGCGACGTCACGAGCATCGTCACAAACCACCCCACGGGCCTCACTCACCACGATTTGTCGCCCGTGCTCAAGATTCGCGCTCAAGACGGCGAATCCGACGTGACGATCGCTGTCGCGGGTCTCGTTGGTCAAGGGCGTCTGCTCGCCGTGGGCGATCCGTCCATCGTGATGAACTCGATGCTTCGCTACGCGGGCAATAAGTCGTTCGCGCACGGCATCATTCGTTACGCCGTGGATCAAGATACGTGGGGCAAGCGCGGGGGCAGACTCTTCATCTTGTCCGGGACGTTCGATCAGGTGGGCACGTTCGGCGCCGACAAGGGTGCCCTCAACGAAGCGTTGCGCTCGCTCCGCGCGGCCATTGAAGCCGTGCATCGCGACGGCGCCCCAAACGCAATCGCATACGCTGCTGCGATCGCTCTCGGGCTCGCGCTCGTCGTGTGGGTTGGCTCGCGCGCCGGCAAGCTTCATAGAGCGGTGGCCCCGCACTTCGTCCGCCCAATCCCCACCGTCGTACAAGGCGGTGTTGCAGGTCACGCCGCCGTCATTGCCGCACCGCAAACGTCGCGCGTGCTCGCCGTCCTTGAACTCAAAAGCGCACTCGAAGAGTACCTCTCGACGGTCCTCGGGCTCGAACGCATCCCGCCTTGGGAAGAGCTCGTCGCACGCGCGAGAGAGGCGCGCTTGCTCGACACCGAAGGGCTCCACACGCTGCGCGAGCTTCTGCTACGAATGTCGAACGCCGAAGCGATGGTGGTGTCCCAGAGAAGCGGAACCGCAGTGAAGCCAATCCGCGATAGTGAAGTCGTCGCAATCGCCAAGATGGTCCACGCGATCATTTCCCAGGCCGAGCGCGAGCGGCAGGTGCGCAGTCACGGAGCTCCGACTTGACCGCGCCCGTTGTCAGCCCGGGGACGGACGAGCGGGCAAACAGCGAAGTCATCGCGGCCAAGGAGCGAATCGGCGAGCTTCGCCGTGAGCTCCAGCGCGTGTATGTCGGCGGGACGCGTGCGCTCGACATGATGATGGTGGCGCTGCTCGCACGCGGCCACGTGCTCCTCGAAGGCGTGCCGGGCGTCGCGAAAACCACGCTCGTCAAAGCGTTCGCCGCGGTGCTCGGTTGCTCCTCGCGACGCATCCAGTTCACGCCGGATCTCTTGCCCGCCGACATCACCGGCACGTACGTCCTCTCGCCGCGCGAAGGAACCTTCAGCCTTCGTGCGGGACCCATCTTCGCGAATGTCGTGCTCGCGGACGAAATCAACCGCGCGCCCGCGAAGACGCAGTCAGCCTTGCTCGAGGCGATGCAAGAGCGCCAAGTCACCATCGAGGGTGACAGGTTCGAGCTCCCCCTTCCATTCCTCGTGCTCGCAACAGAGAACCCGATCGATCTCGAAGGGACCTACCCGCTGCCCGAGGCGCAGATCGATCGCTTTCTCGTGCGCGTGACCATGGGCTACCCCACCGCACGCGAAGAAGCGCAGATGCTCCGCATGCACGGAACCGAGTCGCCGACGGTGCGCGCGCTCTTCGACGCGCACGACGTGACGACCATCCAGGCGATCGCTTCGCGCGTGCACATCGACGATGATCTGCATGAATACGCCGTCGCGCTCGCGACCTTCACGCGAACCCATGCGCGCGTTGCCCTCGGGGCGAGCCCGCGCGCAACGCTCGGTCTCGTGCAAGCTGCCAAGGCCCACGCGGTGCTGGACGGGCGATCGTTCGTCGTGCCGGAAGATCTTCGCGCGGTCTCGGTCGCAGTGCTCGCGCACAGACTCGTGCTCGGCGCGGATGTCGAAACGGACGCACGGGCGCGCGAGCAGATCGTCGAAGAGGCACTCGCGAAGGTCGGGTATCGGCGCGGCGTCCGCGCGGTGTAGCCCGTGCAGCTCCATCCAACACGCTCGACATTCCAAGTTGCCGTCGCAGGCGCGGCGCTCGTCGCAGTGGGTGTCGCGGTGAAGGCCGCGCCCGCGATCGCGTTCGGTGGCGCGATGCTGCTCGCCGTGACGCTCGGTCGCTCGCTCGCTTTGACGGCGATCACGCGCATCCGCGTTTCGGGATTCGAGATGGTCTGGTCGAGTACCAAACGCATCACGACGGCTCCGCGGGATAGCGAGGTCGTCCTCGAAGCGGAGCTACGAAACCGCGGCGCGGACGAAGTCCGCGGAGTGAACTTGCGCGCGGTGGCATCGAGCATGCTCGACGTCACCATCGATCCTCCGATCATCGATCTGCCCGCCTCATCGACGGTTCGCTTCGAGATGCATGTCCGCGGCAAGCGCGTCGGACGTTGGGGCGTGCACGGTCTTGCTCTCGAGGTGCGCGGCACTCCGCTCTGCGGCGACGGCCTGTACGAAGTGCCTCTTCTTTTTGCGAACCCGCACGGCATCGAGGTGATGCCGAGGCCCCTCTCCACGATGTTGCAGACTGCACGTGGTGGCCGCGCGCGACGCGGAACGGAAGAGGGAAGGTCGGCACCTCTCGCAGGGGACGGAGATCAACTTCGCGAGCTGCGTGAACGTGCGCCAGGCGATGCTTTCAAACATATCGCATGGAAGGCCAGCGCACGACGCGGCCTGCTTCTCGTGCGGGAGATGGAACGCGAAGAGCGCGACGTCGTGTGGCTCGTGCTCGACACGTCCGTTGAACTCTGGGCCGGTGAGCCAGGCAAGGCTCCACTCGACATCGCGGTCAATGAACTCGCCGCCGTCGCTGCACGTCACCTCGCGAGAGGAGATCGGGTCGGGTTCGTCATGTTCGCATCCCACGCGGGAACCCGGCTCGCGCCTGCCACAGGACCGCTTCAGGCAACGCGCATCGTTCGAGCGCTTGCATCTGCCGCAAGCATGACCGACGCGGATCGCTGTGAATTGAGCGAGCTCGAGATCGCGTCTCGCGTCCTCGAGCACCTTCGCCCTCTCGATCCTCGCAGTCTATCCGATCTGCTGCGAAAAGATCTCGACGCTCTCTCCGCACGCGCAGAGATGATGCGTTCTCGAGCACCCTTCGCACCGCGTCTGCCGTCCGCACAGAGCCCGCGCGAACAACGGCTTCGTCACTACCTTGCGGCGTTCGGCATCGAGGTCCCGCCGCGCGCCGACGGGGAACGCCACAAGGCGAGCGCCTTCCTCGCCGAGCTGCTGGAGAGGATCGTGCGCGACAAGAAGGCGCGACCGAGCATCGTCCACGTTTGGGCGCCGCCACCGAACGCCGAGAATCATGTAGATCGCACGCTCCGAAAACTCCGAGGCGCGCATGTCGAAGTACGCTGGAGTATGCCCGTCTTCGATCCGAGCCTCGAGGCTCGCACGACGGGAGGCAGTGCAACGGTCGACGGCGTCGTGCACGACGCCGTGCGCATTCGCGTAAGAGCTGCGCAAACCCGCGCGGAGCGGATGCTCCGAGGCTCCGGCGTCAGGCTCCGCCCATGAGCGACGCACGCACCATCCTCCGGGGCGCAGGACTCACGCCGAAGAAGAGCTTCGGTCAGAACTTCCTCGTCGCTTCGCACGTCGTCGACGCCATCGCGCGCGCATGCGTCCCCGACAGAGAGGTCGGCAAAGCGCGTGTGCTCGAACTCGGTGCGGGTCTCGGCGTCCTCACGACGGCTCTCGCGCGGCGCGCCGGATCGGTCACCGCGGTCGAGCGCGATCGCGATTTAGTGCCCGTTCTGGCGCGCGAGCTAGAAACGTGCATGATGCAAGACAAGGTTCGCGTCATCGAAGGTGACGCACAGACCGTCGATACGCGGGCGCTCCTCGGCAGTTTCGATGCGGACGCGCCGCGCGTGCTCTGCGGCAATCTCCCGTACCAAATCACCGGACGCCTCATCGAGCGGGCTGTCCACGCAGCGGGCAACGTCGAGCGCGTCGTTTTCATGGTGCAAGTCGAAGTTGCAGAACGACTTGCCGCCAAACCTGGCTCGAAGATCTACGGTGCGCTTTCGGTTTTCACGCAGGCGGCCTTTCACGTAAAAAAACTCTTCAACGTTTCACCCGGCTCCTTTCACCCGCCCCCGGATGTGACGAGCGCAGTCGTCGGACTCGAACCAATCCATCCTCGGCGTGCCGAAGAGACCGACACCTTCCGCGCACTCGTCAAGAGCGCGTTCGGCGCGCGCCGCAAAACCCTTCGCAACGCATGGATCGGTGTCGCAAGCACCGAAGCCATTGCTCACGCCGCCGAGCAATCCAATATCTCCCTCGACGCGCGCGGGGAGACCCTGAGCGTCGAGGAATTCGCAACCATGGCACGCATTCTCGAACGCGTTTGCTAACCTGCTGCGCGCCGCGATGCCTGCGTTGGGCCCTGCGGTGCCTGCGCACGTATAACAACATACGTTTACGCGGGCTCCTCGGGCCCGCCTTGGCCTCGCGGCGCTCGCGACGGTTATCAAACGCGTTCTCTCGGCGAGAGATGCGAGGGCTCGTGACTCGGAGCTATTTCTTTACGTCAATCGTGACCTTGGGCATCTCGACACCACGCGCGGAAGTGCCAAGGAGGGGGAGCACAGGCCGCAATGTGTATCTCCCCGGAGGGAGGCGGCCTGCCGCTGCACGCGGATAGCCTGACCCATCCCATCCCGCTGCTTTGTCGGGTGCCCATTTCATCTTCGCGGCATCCCAGGAAACTTTGATCTTGCCAGATGCGCCGGCCGCGAGCGTCACGCGCCATGCCTTCTCGTCATGGGAAGATGGGGTCATCCCTCTTGGCCATGGAGGAGGCCTGCCCGGAGGCATGTCAACTCTCCGTCCTCTCGCATCGACCGCTTCCACCTCGAAATGCGGAAACGTATTTCCTGAGAAGTAAAGAGGCAAAGAGCCATTCGATTTGTTGTGAAGCGTCACCGTGAGATCCAGATGCTCACCCCGCACGACGGTTGAAGTGCTCGACGCCATTCGCACTTCGAGTTTGTCGCGCAGACTCGCGGGCAGCTCGGCGCTCGTTGGTATTGGCACCTCGCATTGGCGAAGCGTCTCGTCGAGCGCGTCGAAATCGCCGCCCGTGCACGATGGACCCTTCCACGGATTCGGTGTCCCGCTGTTCGGGGTGGTGACGGAGGCGTTGCCTTCGTCAACGACGCGGCGCTCGACATTGGGAACCGTGCCGATAGGCTCCATGACGAGTGGCTTATGCGCCGTCGGCGGCGAACACGCGGACGCCATGACTGCGAGAACACACAACGACATCGCCGCCCGCACGAGACGCATTCGTGGCCTCGAAGGCGTGACGGGCCGCCAGGACATCTTCGCGTTTAATCCTTCGTCGAAGCGTGCTTTTTCGTCCAGGTTTTTCGTCAGTCGCAGTAGAAACTTGGCTCGACTCGTATCGTTCGCGTGACGGAACGCCATCGTCCGGCATCGAACGGCGGGGAAAGGACTGTCATTCAAATGCGGAGCTTTGTTTTGCATCGCGCTTCCATGATCGGCATCGTTGCGACGCGCATGAACGCAGGTAACGGTCAACGTTCGATCGCACGCGCCCTTGCAGCGTTGAGCGCCCTTGCAGCTTGTTCGATGGCCGCGCCCGCGCGTGCTCAAAAGAACCCGGCAAGCGGTTCGGGCGCCACGACCGGCGTAGTCTCTGGGGCGCCAACCGATGACGTAGACGTGTCCAAAGTCTCCGATCTCATGGCGGCGGAGCCCGGCGGCATCACGGCCGATCAGGTCGGGCAGCGAGCGATGCAAACGAGCTACGCGGCCAAGGCCTCCGAGCAAGCCATGGCGGGTGCAAGCGCGCGTACGGACGCGGCGCTGACGAACTACTTCCCGCGCATTGGACTCAAAGCCAGCTACACGCGCCTCAGCAACTTCGTTCCACCAAGTTTCGCCGCCGGCATAGGATCGTTCGTCATCACGCAGGCGCCCGCGGGCACAACGAACCCCGCGCCCACGAGCGCCCTCAGTGCCGATGAATTCGCCTTCCCGCTCGTTCTCAACAACTGGCTCGCGCAGGCAACCATCGCAGTTCCCATCAGCGATTATTTCTTTCGCATCGGCAAGAACTACAGCGCCGCGACGCACTCGGAAGAAGCCGCGCGCTACGACCTCGTGGGTGCACGCGCCAAGTCGTACGCAGACGGTAAGATTGCATACTACACGTGGATCCGCGCACGCGGCTCCGTCGTCGTCGCAGCGCAAACTCTCTCGGTGGCTCGCGCGCACCTGAAGGATGCGGAGAATCAGTTCGCCGTCGGCAACGCGTCGAAGGCAGACGTGCTTCGCGCGGAAACCACGGTGGCATCCTCCGAGCTCTTTCTCGAGCGCGCGAAGAGCAGCGTCGTGCAGACCGAGCGTCAGGTCCGCGTCGCGATCCACGCAAAGGACGAAGAAGCGCTCGTGCCCGGCGATTCGGTCGACGGAGCAATGCCGCCCGTGGCCGGCAACATCAAGCAGTTCGTGAGCGAGGGACTGGCACAGCGACCCGAAATCAAGAGCATCGACAAGAACGCGGATGCAGCGCGCAGTCAGGCCGCCGTAGCCACTGCCGGCAGGTACCCGGTGCTCTCGGGTTTTGGTGACGTGACGTACGCAAATCCGAACTCGCGCCGCTTCCCGGCGTCGAACGAGTGGTTCCCAACGTGGTCGCTCGGTGCGCAGATCACCTGGTCGCCGAACGATCTGCTCGTCGCCGGTCCGCAAGCCGCCGACGCGATCGCGCGCGCCAACCAACTCGAAGAGCAGAAAGGCACCATGCGCGACGGCATCGAGATCGAGGTCGTTCAAGCCTACCAAGGCGTCGTCGAGGCCGACACGGCCATCACGACCACGGAGCGAGAGCTCACGAGCGCCGTCGAGGGTCTGCGCGTGGCACGCGAGCTGTTCAACAACGGCCGCGGCACCGGCACGACCGTCGTCGACGCGGAGCAGGCGCTCGCGCAGACTCGCCTTGACCACCTCAACGCACGTGTCGATGCGCGCGTCGCGCGCGTTCGCCTTGACCACGCGCTCGGTCGAGACGTCCGCCAGGCCGTTGGAACCTCCGGAGGTGCACCATCCGTTGACACAAAAACCTCGAGGGAGTTACCGTCAGATCATCGAAATTAGGGGGTTTTTCGTCGCCGCACGGGGTAATCTCTCGCGCGGCGACAACCTCTCGGACGGAGACGCATCAATGAAGAAGGCTTCGGCATTCGCCATCGGACTGCTCGGTTACGTGTGCCGCAGCGTGACCATCGCTGCCCCGGTTGCACTTGCGGTGACCACGATCTCCGCGTGTGCAGACGAGAGCGACCCGAAGACGTGGGTGAAGCGGCTCGACGATCCTGCGCAGCGCGCGCCCGCCATCAAACGGCTCGAGCAATTCTTCAACGACACCATGGCGGCGGCGGGCAACAACCGCGACGACGCCAAGGTCAAACAGCTCCTTGATGACTCCGTTGAGCCGCTCACGAAGGCGTACATCACGGGCGGTCTCGACGACAAGACGCGCAAGGATCTCATCAAGCTCCTTGCCGACATGGGTGATACGCGCGCGACGCCGGCGTTCGCAAAGGCGTTCAAAGACTTCGAGCCAGGCAGAAACGACGACGACATAAAGTTCGCGTCTCAGGGCACGACACGCATTGCGCAGGCCGGCAAGCTCACCGACCAGTCGCTCATCGACGCGCTGTGGGATTGCTTCGCGAAGTTTCAGCCATCGAAGAGCAACAAGTCGATCAACTTGGTCAAGGATCTGCAGAACGCGGTCAAGGTGGTCAAGCACCCTTCCTACGGCCCGAAGGCCGTCGAGAAGCTGAGTGCACCTGTGACCGATCCGAAGGATCCCGCGCAGGGCCTGGATCAGATCCAATTCTGGCAACTCACGAGTGTGCAGCTCCTTGGCGACCTCAAATTCACACCCGGCATCAAGCCGCTCGTGAACGTGCTGATGACGCCAACGAAGGCCGATCTCACCTCCCCCGTGCGCTTGGCGCTCACGAAGATGCCGAAGGAAAGCGAGCCTGTTCTCATCGGGGCGCTGAAGGGCACGGATCCCGACTTTGCAGCGCTCGCTCAAAAATATCCGAACAAGGGCTACGTCCCGCGCGTCGCCGAACCGCTCGCGTACATCTCACGCCCCGCAGGTCGCAACGCCATCCTCGAAGCGCTCGCGTCGGCCGACAACGACACGAACCGCGCGATGCTTGCCGTCTACCTTACCCACTTTCCGGCCGAGCCGAAGACCGAGAAGGCATACCTCGAGGCGTACAACAAAGTCGACGGCAACGCGGCCATCACGGTCATGGGCGGCACCAACGCGCACGCACTCATGGCGCAAGCTGCAGCAAACTTTTTCAATCCGTCGCTCACCGACTGGCTGCTCAAAGAAACGGCGAACGCGAAGGGCGATGCCGCCGACGCGATGCCGCCAGCCGCACTGCAAGCCGCGATCAAAATCATGACGAACGCGCAGTCGAAAGCGGTCGGCGATGCGGTCGCGAAGATCCATGGGCAAGCGGTCGAAAAGGAAATGTATAAGGCCGCTTCCGCCGTGCTCGACAAATGCAAAGAAGACGTGAGCTGCTACCTTGCGGCACTCGACGCACCAGTGCCAACCATGCCGCCGAGCGCGAAGATGGGTCACGTGAAAGCCGCGTGGATGGCCGGCATTTACGGCAAGGACGGGACGAAGCAAGATCTCATCGCCAAGGTCGAGAAGATCAAAGATGGGTCGGTGCGCCTCGCCATGGTGGAGACGATCGATCATCTCTCGCCACAGGGCGACAGTGCGACCGCGGACAGACTCGAAAAGATCGCCGAGGCCGACCGCGTTGCAGGCGTGAACGCGGCGACGGATGAAATTTACAAGACCGCGCTCAAGCTCCGATCACGCGTCCCGTAACCAGCAGCCCGATCGCAGGGCTTCCGAGGGCGGCGCACAGAGACCGCGCGACGCCAATCGCTCAAGAATGTCCACAATTTCCGGCAAACCTCGCGCCGTTGCGTAATGCATCGGGCCACCCCGCCACCGCGGGAATCCGTAGCCGTAGATCTTGACCAAATCGATGTCTGCGGCTCGTAGAGCAACCTGCTCTTCTAGAATGTTCGCCCCTTCATTCACCATGGGTAGGACAATCGCATCCACGATGGATGGACCATCCCATTCGATCCGGGCGGAGCTGAGTGCTGCTTCGGAGAGGATGCCTGCCACGGTGTCCGACGGCACGGGCTTGCGACTCCCGTTAGGATAATCATACCAGCCGGCCCCGGCTTTTTGACCTATGCGGCCGAGCGCGCAGAGTCTTTCGCCTATGGGAGCAAAGGGAGTCTCACCCCTTTCTCGCGCTGCCTTTCGCTGGAAAGCCGCGATATCGAGTCCCCCCAAATCTTGAGCCTCGAACGGACCCATGGGCAGTCCAAATACGCGCATGGCGGAATCTACTTGGCTGGGCGTGGCCCCGGAAAGAAGTACGCGTTCGGCTTGCGCACGCGTGATCTTCAGCAGCCGGTTGCCAATGAAACCGTCACAAATGCCGGCTCGAACGGGTATTTTTCCGAGGCGACGTGCCAGCCCAAATCCGGTCGCCAAGACTTCCGGGGCCGTCTGTTTGGTAGGCACCACTTCAACCAGTTTCATCACGTGAGCAGGGCTGAAGAAGTGCAGGCCAAGGAAGCGCTGCGGATGCGGAAGGCCAGCAAAAATCAGTTCTGGATTCAGGTAGGACGTATTCGTGGCCAGCACCGCATCGGCCCGACATACCTCCGAGAGTTTCGAGAACACGGCCTGTTTGACGGCAATGTCCTCGAACACGGCCTCGATGACGAGGTCCGCGTCAGCGAGCATGCCGTAGTCCTCCGTGCCATGGATGCCTGCAAGGCGCTCTCCCGCTTCCGTTGCACTCATGCGGCCGCGACTCAGAAGGCCATTGACGATGGCTGCCACGTTCGACAATCCACGCTGCACCGCTGCGGCGTCTCGCTCCACCAGGGTGACCCGAATCCCTGCCTCGCGCAACGCGGCGACAATCCCTGCTCCCATGGTGCCGCCGCCGAGGACTGCGGCCGTGCGAATGTCGCGCCCTTGGATCCCGGACAATTCGGGAGGGCGCGAGGCGGCTCGTTCCGCGAAGAAGACATGTCGAAGCGCAGAAGCTTGCTTCGACTCCCGAAGCTCCAGAAAGGTCTTCCGCTCGAAGGCCATGGCGGCATCGAAATCCATGGAGCAGGCGTTCTGAAGGCATTCCAATGCCTTCAGTGGAGCGATTTCGCCCTTGGCCCTTGCGGTGACGTCCTTCTTGGCGGCCTCCCAAAATTCAGGCTGGGTCGCCGGCCTCGGACGCTGAGGGATCGGTACGGGCAACGGATTGCCCAACGCAATTTGAGCAAAGGCAATGGCTTGTGCTCCGAGATCACCCTCTACGACCGCGTCGACGAGGCCCATTGACGCCGCCTTCGTTGCGCTGACCGCAGCCCCAGTCGTGATCATATCCACTGCAGCGGCCACTCCCGCGAGCCTGGGTAACCGAACAGTACCCCCCGCACCTGGCACGATCCCAAGTTTCACCTCCGGGAGCCCAAGGCTTGCATCGGCCGACGCCACGCGAAAGCGGCATCCCATTGCAACTTCCAGCCCTCCGCCGAGCGCGCTGCCATGGATCGCTGCAATCCACGGCTTCGATGCGTTTTCGATACGGGCTATCACTTCCGGAAGATATGGGGGCTCTGGTTCCTTTCCGAACTCGGAGATGTCGGCACCAGCGATGAACGTGGATCCCTTGCACAGGAGGATCACTCCTTGGATGTGGCGCTCCGCGTCAAGCGTGTTCGCCGCATCCAACAAGGCCTCCCTGACGGCTCGCGAGAGCGCGTTCACAGGAGGATGGTCAATGGTGACGATGGCAAACGAGCCCTGGCGAGTGAGGATGACGGTCATTTCCTAAGGATCCTAGACGGACGACGAGAATCGAACTCCGCAACCAAAAATATATTTGACCGGCCGGTCGATTTATGCAAGGTTTTTCTTTCGCGTTCGTGGAGCCAAGGAGGAAACGTGGCTGAGTCCGTTTGCGTTCTCGAAAAACTAGCTGAAGGCGTTCTGTGCCTGACACTCAACCGGCCAGACAAACTCAACGCCTTCAATGAGGAAATGCATCGTGCACTCCGTTCCGGCTTCGAGCGCGCCAGTACCGACAGCGCCGTGCGCGCCGTGATGTTGACGGGCTCCGGCCGGAGCTTCTGTGTCGGGCAAGACCTCGGGGATTGCGATCCACGGCAGGGCCCCCAGGATCTTGGTCACACCATCGAGACCTTCTACAATCCTCTCCTGCGCTCGATCCGCAGGCTCGAAAAGCCCGTCATTTGCGCTGTCAACGGCGTTGCAGCCGGCGCCGGCGCCAACATCGCCTTCGCCTGCGACATGACCTTGGCGGCCCGCTCCGCTCGCTTCATTCAGGCCTTCGCAAAAATTGGTCTCGTCCCCGACTCGGGCGGCACCTTTAGCCTGCCACGTCTCATTGGGGAAGCACGCGCAAAGGCATTGGCTCTGACCGCCGAACCGCTCAGTGCCGAGACAGCGGCAGATTGGGGGCTTATCTGGCGCGCGGTCGACGACGAGAAATTGATAGACGAAGCATCGGCGCTCGCCGCGCGCCTTGCTGCCGGTCCAACGAAGGGCTTCGGGATGACGAAGCGCGCCATCCAGGCGGCAGCAACGAATTCATTCGATGAGCAGCTCGATCTCGAACGTGAACTGCAAAGGCAGGCTGGCCGATCTGCGGACTTCACCGAAGGCGTAGCGGCATTCCTCGAAAAGCGAAAACCCGTATTCAAGGGGCAATGACGATCGACCGTCTGGCCCCGCGTAAACCTGCGGAAGCCTGCGCCCCATCCATGGAGTTCTTCATGTCTTCTAGGCCGTCTCCTCAGCAGATCGCGGATCTCGTCGGCGTGGGTATGTTCGCCAAGGACCCTGCCTCGCAGGGGATGGGAATGCGGCTAACGTCGATTGCGCCTGGCCGCGCCACGATGACGATGACCGTGAGCAAGCAAATGATCAACGGGCATCAATCTTGTCAGGGTGGGTTCCTTGCAACGCTGGCAGATTCCGCATTCGCGTTTGCATGCAACTCTTACAACGAGATGACCGTAGCATCAGGCTTCAGCATCGATTTTGTGGCGCCCGCGAGGCTCGGCGACGTGCTGACCGCGACCTGCGTCGAGGTCTCCAAGGCCGGGCGCACGGGTGTCTACGACACCGAGATCACCAACCAGCGCAATGAGCGGATCGCCGTTTTTCGCGGCCGTTCCTACACCATCAAAGGCAGGCCGGCTTTTGCCGCATCACCACCAGAGGAAAGCGCCCATGGTCAAGATTCGCCCCGCAACCAACGATCTGGACCCGATCGAGCAGGCCAGCCGTGACGAGATCGCCGCACTACAGTTGCAACGGCTGAAAGCCACTCTCCAGTACGTCTACGACAACGTCGCGCACTACCGCAAAACCTTCGAGGAGAAGGGGGTGCACCCGCGCGACATGAAGTACTTGTGCGACCTCACCAAGTTTCCGTTCACCACAAAAAAAGATCTGCGCGACAACTATCCGTTCGGGATGTTGGCCGTACCCCGCAGCAAAGTGGCGCGCGTGCATGCCTCCTCAGGCACCACAGGGAAGCCTACCGTCGTCGGGTACACCAAGAACGATATTGATACCTGGGCCGACTTGGTTGCTCGTTCCATTCGTGCGGCTGGCGGCCGTGCGGGGGACATGGTGCACGTGGCGTACGGATACGGCCTTTTCACGGGCGGACTCGGCGCCCACTATGGTGCAGAGCGGGCAGGCTGCACCGTGCTGCCGGCGTCCGGCGGACAGACGGAAAAGCAAGTTCAATTGATACTGGACTTCAAGCCCGACATCATCATGGCAACCCCGAGCTACATGCAGGTGATCATGGAGGAATTCGTCCGTCAAGGATTGGACCCAGCTGCATGCTCGCTAAAAATCGGCATCTTCGGCGCAGAGCCTTGGAATGAAGCCATGCGCCGAGACATCGAATTGAAAGCTGGTCTCGACGCCGTCGATATCTATGGCCTGTCCGAGGTGATGGGCCCCGGTGTGGCTTGCGAGTGCGTCGAATCGAAGGATGGCCCGGTGATTTGGGAGGATCATTTCTATCCCGAGATCATCGACCCCGAGACTGGCGAGGTGCTGCCGGACGGAGAGGAAGGCGAGCTGGTGTTCACCTCCCTCACCAAGGAAGCCCTGCCCGTTATCCGCTGGCGCACGCACGACCTGTCCCGCCTGCTGCCGCCAACGTCCCGCGCGTTCCGGCGCATGGGGAAGATCGCCGGCCGAAGCGATGACATGCTGATCATCCGCGGCGTGAATCTGTTTCCGACGCAGATCGAGGAGATCTTGAATCAGCATACGATGCTGTCGGGTCAGTACCAGATTTTCGTAAGCCGTGAGGGACCACTCGATCAAGTCGAGGTGCGCTGTGAGGTGCGCCCTCCCCTCGTGGGCGAAGTGGATGCCGACAGACGGCACGAGATTGGTAGATGGGTGCAGCATCGCATCAAGACGATGGTGGGGATTTCAATGAGCGTTACGGTACTTCCGCCGGAAACGATGGAACGCACGATGGGCAAGGCCCGGCGCGTCGTCGATTCACGACATCTCTGATGGAACGAGTTGGAGAATATGATGACAACGATACTTCAAAGTTTTATCGGTGGCCGCTGGATCGGCCAGCAAAGCGCACAGGTGCTGCGTAGTGCCGTCAACGGCAAGCCCATTGCAGCAACGCACGCGGAGGCCATCGACTTCGGCGAAGCGCTTGCCTTCGGGCGTGCGTCCGGCAAATCACTGCTCGCGCTCGACTTCCAAGAGCGCGCCGCGCGGCTCAAGGCGCTTGGCAAATTCCTGCTCGAGCACAAGGAGTCGCTCTACGCAATTTCAGCGCACACCGGGGCCACGCGCAACGATAGCTGGATTGACATCGAAGGCGGCGCCGGCACATTGTTCTCGTATGCCAGTGTCGGCGGCAGCGAACTGCCTTCCAGCAATGTGCTGCATGAAGGTCCAGTAGTCTCGCTCGGCAAGAAGGGTGCTTTCGCAGGCACGCACATCCTGGTGCCTCGTGCTGGGGTGGCGGTGCACATCAATGCATTCAACTTCCCGATCTGGGGCTTGCTCGAGAAGTTTGCACCAAGTTTCCTCGCGGGGATGCCCTGCATTGGCAAGCCGGCCACGGCAACCAGCTATGTCACGGAAGCTGCCGTTCGTCTGATCGACCAATCTGGCATCTTGCCGCCGGGCAGCATGCAATTGATCATCGGCGGCACGGGTGACTTGCTCAGCCGCCTACGGGAACAGGATGTGGTGACGTTCACGGGGTCGGCGGATACGGCTGCCAAGCTGCGCGTACATCCAAACTTGATTCGGCATTCCGTCCCCTTCAATGCGGAAGCAGATTCGCTCAACTGCGCGATTTTGGCCCCGGACGTGATGCCGGGGGACGAGGAATTCGATCTCTTCGTCAAGGAAGTTGCGCGCGAAATGACCGCCAAGGCCGGACAGAAATGCACGGCCATCCGCCGCGCCATCGTGCCACGCCAGCATCTGGATGCGGTGACGAGTGCCCTCAAGGCGCGACTTGCCAAAACGGTCGTGGGCGACCCCGCACTGGAGAATGTACGCATGGGCGCGCTGGCCTCGCACGCACAGAAAGTCGATGTGACGGAGCGTGTGGCGATGCTGCGCCAACATGCCGAGCTAATTCTCGGGGGCGAGAGCGGTTTCGCGCCTGTGGGCGAGGGCGTTGCCGAGGGAGCCTTCTTCGCGCCGACACTGCTCTTATGCAAAAACCCTCTGCAAACCGAGGATGTGCACGACATCGAAGCCTTCGGTCCGGTCAGCACGCTGATGCCCTATGAGGATCTGGACGAGGCACTCGAACTGGCCTCGCGCGGGCGCGGCAGCCTCGTGGGAACACTTGTGACACACGATCCGAAGATCGCCGCCAGAGCCATTCCGGCAGCAGCCGTATGGCATGGTCGTCTCCTCGTGCTCGACCGCGAGGCGGCGGCAGAATCAACCGGACACGGTTCACCGCTCCCCCCCCTCAAGCATGGCGGACCAGGCCGTGCGGGTGGCGGCGAGGAGCTGGGCGGAATCCGCGCCGTCAAGCACTATCTGCAGCGCTGCGCCGTGCAAGGTTCGCCAACCATGCTCAGCGCCGTGACGGGCGAGCATGTGCGTGGCGCCAGGGTGAAGGAGACGGTGGAACACCCCTTCCGCCGCTGTTTCGAAGATCTGCAAATCGGCGATTCGCTCTTGACGCACAGGCGCACCGTTTCCGAAGCCGACATCGTGGCGTTCGGTGGCCTGTCGGGGGACTATTTCTACATGCACTTCGACGAAATTGCAGCCAAACAATCCTCCTTCGGCAAGCGCATCGCGCACGGCTACTTCGTGCTCTCCGCTGCCGCCGGCCTGTTCGTCTCGCCCGCACCCGGCCCCGTGCTCGCGAACTATGGTTTGGATACACTGCGCTTTATCAAGCCAGTTGGTATGGGCGATACCATCCGCGCCCGCCTCACGTGCAAACGCAAAGTCGATCGACAAAAACGCGATTCCAAGGGCGTTGGGCAGGGCGTTGTTGCATGGGATGTGGAGGTCACCAACCAGAACGACGAACTGGTAGCAAGTTACGATATTCTGACGTTGGTCGCGAAGCGCTCGTAGAACACAGAATCTCCTACAGCGCAACCCGAGGTGCGTGTGCACGCAGCACACGCACCTGCCGTCGCGCGGCTACGTACGTGCGCAGGCACCTCGCGCGGTGATCTTGCGAGCCGTTTTTTTGCGAGTTGGAGTATAGAAAGAGGGGCGGGTCGCTGTCGCGCGGCCGGCAGCAGATTGGACAGCAGATAAAGCGAGACAATATGGCAAGAACACGCGCAGCCGATTTCGCGGAGAAACAGCGCTGTATTTTGGCGAACGCCGCAGCCGTGTTTGCTCAAATCGGCATGGAGAAGGCTTCCATGTCGAGGATCGCTCTTCGCAGCAACGTGTCGAAGGCCCTCCTCTATCATTATTACCCGAGCAAGGACGCGCTCATCTTTGACATCGTACGCACGCATCTGACCGAACTTGAAAGTGCCATTGAGGCGGCGGACGTGAGTAGCGCACCGCCCCAGAAGCGCCTGCGCCTTCTTGTGCGCGCGGTCCTGGAAAACTATCGTGATGCGGACAACGAACATAAGGTGCAGCTCAATGGGACGAGCGCGCTCTCGAAAGAACAGCTCTCAGAGCTGCAGGCCATTGAACGTCGAATCGTAAAGCGTTTTTCACGTCTGATTGTCGAGATCAATCCTAATCTCAACAAAGAGCGCCCGCTCCTAATGCCAGCCACCATGTCACTCTTCGGCATCTTGAACTGGGTCTATCTGTGGTTCCGACCCGGCGGGCCGCTCACACGCGAAGAATATGCGGACTTCGTGACAACCCTTGTCCTCAAAGGCATTAAGGCGATCCGCTAGGCTAGGGCCTATCCCTGGATTCCGGACCGAGGCGGCGAGAGCGTGTTTTTTCGGACCTCTCGTTCGTCCACATCTTTCATTCCGTATCTAGGGACACGATCTAAGAGCGTGTTCTACAGCCGTTGCGAGCGAATCGAGGCTAGGGCGGAGCGCGAGGAGCCCGCGTAAACGTACTTTTCGTACGTGCGCAGGCACCGCAGCGCCCACCTGAGGTCTCGCCGTAGGCGGGCCGACAGCGCCGAAGGCGCCATCGAAGCGAATCGATTCGCGCAGCAGGCTGTAGAACATGCTCTAAGGAGAGTGCATGGCGCTCACGTCAACGAACTTCTCCATATGAAGCAGTTCATCTTTGGCGCCGAGCCGCTTCACGACGGTCACGCACGCGTCGGAAAACGCCGTGCTTCCGGCAATGAAGACGCTATACGCCGATAAGTCCTGGAACAAACCGGGCAGGATGTCTGGGATGCGCCCGTGCAGCATGCCATCGCGTCGCTCACGCGTGAGAGTGATGAGCGACTTGAAATTGCGATGCATGTATGTCCAGTAAGCTAGCTGCCCTTGGGCATAGACGTCGTCCGCCGTGGCCGCGGAGAAAAGCAGCGTAACGGGGGAGGCATACCCTCGCCTGAGCGCAGCGTCGGCGAGTGACAAGATGGGGGCTTGCCCCGATCCGGCGGCGAGGCACAGCACGGGCGTCTCGGCCTTCGGATCGCCAATGAATGTGCCGTAAGGCCCGGACAGTGGAAGGATGGATCCGATGGTCACCTTGTCATGCAGCCAGGTGCTCGTGATGCCCCCCTCCACACGCGTGATCTGCAGCACGATCATGCCGTCGGACCGTGGGGCTCTGGCAAGCGAATAGTGCCGCGGCTGGGTCTGTCGGCTCGGCGCCCGGATAGCTACGTATTGGCCGGGCCAGAAGCGCATGGGCGCTTCGAGCGGCATCAGCTGCAGCTCCACGATGCGCGGCGTGCGCCGAATCTTGTCCACAACCAAGTACGGCATGGATTCGCGCGGAGGAAAGAGCTTCGGCAACATGTGGGCCGATCCCAATTCGATGACCAAACGGTCGGAGAGGGGCTTCGCTACGCACATCAGGCCGAAGCCCTGCTTGCGTTCCTCCTGTGACAGCGCCATGTCGAGGACGAACCCCTGGTCGAACTGGCCCTCTAGCACGCGGACCTTGCATTCACCGCAGGCGCCAGCACGGCAGTTGTTGGGCAGCGCGTATCCCCCCTTCTCCAGGGCCACGAGCACCGTCTCGTCGTCGGCGACGGGTACGCTCTGGCCCGATGGAGATAGCGTGACAGTCTTCACGTTAAAATACCGGAATGATGTCTTTCATGTCGACGTCAAGGACTTCCTGTCCCGAAATACCAACTTCAGGGATCGCCGGGAAGGGGATATCGTACTTGTCGAGCACGCCTTTGAGGTTGAGCATTGCGCTGCGCCAATTTTCCTTCTTGGCCTCGTAGTCAGGGATGAAGAAGCCCGCCTTGCGCGCCACGGTTTCAATCTCGCGCTGGTTTTTGATGAAGTCCGGACCGATGTCCCAGAAATCCTCCGGCGGCTCGAACAGAACCCCGGACAGGAACAGGTAGCCCGCGCGTACCTGCTTGGTGATGAGCGGCTTGTCGGAAAGATCCATCTTCGGATAGTCGCGCTCCATCAGCGACATGCAGATGGCCATATGGCGCCCTTCGTCGCGACCGATCTTGCGGAAGGCTTCCTGGAAGACCGGTTCCGTGCACCTGGCAGCCATCTGGTGGAAGATGGTTGCCGCCGCGATCTCGCCCATGAGAAACGACGTAAACAGCACGGCTAAGCTGTATTTCGGGACCGCGGTCTTGTAGCCATTCCAGTAGCGACCGCCGTTGTGGTACAGCCAGTGAGCATTCTTCAGCGCCTTGCGACCGATTTCGGTCTTGGGCTCGTACGTCAATGGGTTCGGGTGCTCGAGCAACCTGGTGATGGCCATGCCGCACATGGTCTCGTGATTCTGCTCGTCGCGGGTAACCGAGAAAAAGCAGCGACGCACGACGTCTTCCTCATGCGCTTCGTACGTCTTGATGAAAGCGGAGGCGAAAACGGGCGGCGCGGAGGCGTCGAACACGGACAAGATGGTCCACCAATAGGCAATGGCTTCGCGTGCTTCCCAAGAGTATTTCTTTAGGTCGAGGGTGTCCCAAGGCAGTTTCTTGGGATCCCAATACTCGCGGGTCGAGGCATCCCATACTTCCTCGAGCTTCTTGGTATGGTTTTCCCAGCTCAACGGATAGACATTGGGCTGTGGCGTGGTTGGAGGCCACTCCATCTTGTGAGCGAGTTTTTCATAATGTGACATGCGTCTCTCCTCTCTTCAGTTTACGCGTTCGAGAACGATGGCAATGCCCTGACCAACGCCAATGCACATCATGCACAGTGCGTAGCGGCCACCGGTCCTATGGAGTTGGTACGTGGCGGTGGTCACCAGACGCGCCCCACTCATGCCAAGCGGATGCCCCATGGCAATCGCCCCACCATTCGGATTCACGTGAGGCGCATCGTCCGGCAATCCGAGATCGCGGAGAACGGCGAGCACCTGCGAGGCGAACGCTTCATTCAGTTCGATGACGTCCATCTGGTCGAGCGACAGGTGCGCGCGTGCGAGCACACGGCGCGCTGCGGGCGCCGGCCCGACGCCCATGATGCGGGGCTCCACACCAACGGCACTCATGGCAACGATACGAGCCTTCGGTCTCAGCCCCTCGGCCTTGGCGGTCTCCTCGTTGGCGAGGAGCAGCGCTGCTGCGCCATCATTGACGCCGGAAGCATTGCCTGCGGTCACGGAGAGATCTGGACCGTTGATCCCCTTGAGTCTGGCAAGCTGCTCGACCGTGGTGCCTGGACGCGGATGCTCGTCGCGATCGACGACGAGCGGATCGCCCTTTTTCTGCGGGACACGAACAGGCACGATTTCGTCGGCAAAGACACCTGCTGCATTCGCGGCTGACCAGCGTGCTTGGCTGCGAGCCGCGAATGCATCCTGGTCGGCGCGGCAGATGCCGAGGTCCTCAGCAACATGGTCGGCGGTCTCCGGCATGGAATGGATGCCGTAAGCCTTTTTCATCTTCGGATTGACAAAACGCCACCCGATCGTCGTGTCGTAAACCGCATTCGAGCGGGAGAAGGCAGTTTCCGCCTTTGGCATGACGAAGGGGGCCCGGCTCATGCTCTCGACACCGCCCGCGATGACAAAATCACAATCACCGGCTCGGATGGATCGGGCGGCCATGCCAATGGCGTCCATTCCCGAGCCACAAAGGCGGTTGACGGTGGTGGCCGGAATTGACACGGGCAGGCCAGAAAGAAGCACGGCCATGCGTCCAACATTTCGGTTGTCTTCACCGGCTTGATTGGCACAGCCGTAAATGACGTCGTCCACCTTTGACCAGTCAACCTTTGGATTTCGATCCATCAGCGCCACGAGCGGCAGGGCGGCAAGATCGTCGGTACGCACAGCCGCGAGTTGCCCCCCATAGCGACCAATGGGAGTCCTTATGGCGTCACAGATATACGCTTCGGCCATGTATTCCTCGCTCTGATCCGAGGCAGCGATCCTGTGGGGATCCCTACCCGGCCAGTAAGTAACGATTGCGAAATGGATAATGCAATTAGACTTCGAATATCGTTCCGGCATGTCGCGACGCAGCAATTTGGATTTGATCGCCGCATCGCATCAAGGAAGGCAAGAATCCGTACGAGCGCAATTCACGTCACCCAACGTTCCGCAGATAGAACGGCAACTTCGTCGGTACAACAACCGAAGAGCGCACGCTCTCATAAATCGACCGGTCGGTCAAATGTTTTAGAGCGCGGTGTCGTGGGGAAATGTTCTTCTTTCGATCGACGATTCGAGACGCAATAGGGACGCGAATGCATCTGCGGATCGGCCCTCGCGCTCGCGCAATCGGGATGAAGTGACGGAGACTTCTACGCGCATGGTTGCGTTGTCGACCCTGTAAATGAGGGTGAGTGAAGGCCCCCGCATTCACACACATCGACACAGTGCTCGGCGTCGACTACTTCCCGCGACGTCACTGCGGTGGCACGTTTTAAGTGCCCTCGGAGTCCTTTATGAACGATCTCTCGCCGCCCTCTGGCAAGCGTCCCGTCTCCAAGACAAATCCCTTCCACGCGTTCGTCAACGCGCTCGTCGACTTCGGCGGACGCCGCCCGCTCTTCGTGGTCGGAACGGCGCTCGTCGTCCTGGTGTCGTGCTGGTGGTACGCTTCGCACCTCGAAGTTCGCTCCGACCTCCGAGAACTTCTGCCGCGCGACAGCCCGGGGTTCATGGCTTTCGAGCGGCGCCTCGAGCGCGTCGGGGGCCGGGCCACCATCGTGCTCGTGGCGGAGTCGCCTGACCGTTCTGCCAACGAACGCTTCATTGACGCAATGCACGCGTCCATCGACAAAGCGATGAAGACGCAAGCAGACTGTGTTGCAAGTTGCAAAGACGACGCGTGCATAGAAGCGTGCGGCCCCGCGCTCATCTCGTCGGTCGAAGCCGGCACGAAAGGTCTCAAGACCTTCTTCGAAGCGAACAAGTGGCTCTACGCGAACCTCGACGATCTCGAGGAGGCGGACGCAACGCTCGATCGACAGATCGCCATTCGCAGTGGCTTGGTCGAAGATCTGCTGGACGAGCCAGCGACGAAAGAATCGTCGCTCGGGATGGAGAAATTCCGCGAGCGCTTCAAGAAGAAGGCCGAGGAGCACGACGACTACCCCACGGGCTACTTCGCGTCACCCGACGGCACACAGATCGCGCTGCGCGTGTTCTCCACCACGTCGGGCATGGGCGCGGCCAGCGACGAAAAACTCTATCGCGATCTGCGGCAGATGGCCGACGACCTCCACCCGTCGTCCTTTCATCCGCAGATGAAGATCGGTTTCGGTGGCGACATCCCGAACGCAGCGGCCGAGAAAGACTCGCTCATTCACGAAGCAGTTTATGCGACCGCCATTGCCGCGGCGCTCATCCTCGGTGGCGTCGTCTGGTTCTACGGATCGTTCTGGGCGCTCGTGCTCGTCGGCTTCCCGCCGCTGCTCGGCGTTGGCTGCGCGTACGCGTTCGCGACATTCAAATATGGATACGTCAATGCCTCGGGCGCGTTCCTCGGCGCCATCATTCTAGGCAACGGCGTCAACTATCCCATCGTCCTTTACTCGCGTTACAAAGAGTTCCGCGCGCGCGGCATGGCGCCGGACGTTGCTCGAAGAGAAGCGGTGTGGAACGCATTCCGCGCCGAGCTCGTCGGCGCCACGGTGGCGAGCATTGCGTACGGCTCGCTCACGATCACGCGCTTCCGCGGCTTCAGCCAATTCGGCGTCATCGGCTTCGTGGGCATGACGCTCGTGTGGATCACGATGATCCCGTGCTTGCCCGCGCTCATCGTCCTCGTCGAGCGCCTTCAAAACATCTTGCCGAAGCGTCTGCGCGAGCGCCCGGGGCGCGTCGACGAAGACGGTGCTCGGGGACCCATTGCGCGCATCGTCGGCAACCTCACCGAACGGCACGCGCCGATCTTCGTCGGCGTAGCAGCGATCATCACCGTGCTCGCTGCGTACCGGCTTCCATCGTTCTTGAGAGATCCGTGGGAGTACGACTTCGACAGGCTTGGTTCGCGAGACTCGCACACGAGCGGCCCGGCGCAGTGGTCCGCGAAGGCCAACGCCATCCTCTCGGGGCGCATGAACATGAACGGCTCGCTCGTGCTCGCCAACACACCCGAGCAAGTGCCGATGGTCAAAGAGCGCATCCTCGAAAACGACGCATCCGATCCCAAAGGCAGCATCATCGAGGGCGTCACGACGCTCGCCGACTTTTTGCCGGGTCCGCACGAAGAACAGGAGAAGAAGCTCGAAGTGCTCACGCGCATGCGTGAGCGGCTCACTCCGGGCGTGCTCGCGCGACTGTCGCCGAGCGAGCGCAAGAACATCGACGAGCTCACGCCGCCCGAGACGCTTCACGTGCTCGCGGGTGCAGATCTTCCAGATCTCATCAAACAGCGATTTTCCGAGAAGAACGGCACGCTCGGAACCTTGTTCTACATCCGCTACCGACCCGGTCTCCCGCGCAACGACGGGCACGTTCTTCTTCGCATGTCGCAGGACATCGACAACGTGAAGCTGCCCGACGGCACGCACGTCGACACGGCAAGCCGCGCAACGATCTTCGCCGAGATCATTCGCTCACTCGAACGCGACGGGCCACTTGCAACAGGCGTTTCGTTCCTCGCCGTGACGATCGTCATCATCCTCGCAACCGCGTCGGTCCGTGGCGCAACCGCGTCGATCCTCGCGCTCGTCACCGGCGTCATCTGGATGCTCGGCAGCGCCGTGTTCTGGGGCGAGAGACTGAATTTCCTCAACTTCATCGCGCTGCCCATCACCTTCGGCATCGGCTCGGAGTACCCGTTCAACATCTACGACCGCTCGCGTCTGCTCGGCGGCGACGTCACGCGCGCGGTGAAGCTTCACCTCGGTGCAGTTGCATTATGCAGCTATACGACGACGATCGGCTACGGGTCGCTCATCTTCTCGGACAATCAGGCGTTGCGGTCGTTCGGACAGCTCGCGATGGCCGGGGAGATCTCCTGCCTCATCGTGGCTGCGTTCGTGCTGCCGTCGCTGCTGCATCTCATTGGGGCGCACACCGTGGGGCGCAACAAGAGAGCGACCTCGACCTCCTCGCCTTCCTCGGCCCTCGTCTCGGGCATCGCAACAAAGAACAACACCAGCCCCGCAGATGCTACGCCCCCGAGCGTCAGGAACGCCGAACGATAGCCGGCGTGCACGACCACGATCCCGGCAAGGCTCGTGGACAGCGCCGCTCCAATGCCTTGAGCCGTGCTGATCGCCCCATGGGCGAAATTGAAACGGTCCGTCCCGCGCATCACGTCGGCGATGAGGATCGGAAAGATGGCCCCGAAAATCCCGGCTCCCACACCGTCGAGCAACTGCACGCTCATCAGCCAGAATGGATTGTCCGAGAGCGTGTAGAGAACGGCGCGCACAGGCAGGATGATCAATCCGAGGAGAAAGAGCGGCTTGCGACCCCACGCGTCCGCCTTGGCTCCGACGAGAAGCGCCATGGGGAGCATCACCACTTGGGCCGCGACGATGCAAACGGACATCAGCGTCGTGCCGAGCTTTTCGTTCTGGCTCGCAAGCTGCTGCCCGACGAGCGGCAGCATCGCCGCATTCGCGAGGTGGAACAGAGCGACACAGACGGCGAAGATCAAGAGCGGCCGGCGACTCACGAGCACCGTCCATCCCGAACGCCACTCACGCGCCTGCGCAGCCTCGTTGTTCCGGACCTCGTCGAGGCCGCGCGCGACGTCGTGATCAATCGCCGCTCCAGGAATGATCAGCACGCTGAGGAGGCTCGCTGCTGCCATGACGGCAAGCAGATAGAACACCACGACTGGCCCGAACCGAAATGCCGCGAGCCCCGTCACGGCGGCCGCAAAAGCGTTCCCGGCATGATTGAAAAATTCATTGCGACCGACGCGCTTGGCGAACGACTTTTGGCCCACGATCCCCAGCGTTACCGCCGCGAGCGCCGGCTCGAAGACGGTCCCCGCTGCCTGGGCAGCCGCCTGCGAAACCGCAACCGGCCAAAACGACGGAAGCCACGGCAGCAGAAGGCATGTCGCGGTGACCATAACTGCCGCCACGACCATGATGCCTCGTTTGGCGCGCGTCGTATCGACGAGCGCGCCGGCAGGCGTCTGCGCCACGATGCCCGCGATCGTGGCGATCGACATCGCCACCCCGATGCGTTGCTGATCCCATTTCTGGACCGTGAGCAGATAGATCGCGAGATACGGACCGAGGCCGGCCCGCACGTCGGCGAGAAAGAAGTTCGCCGCGTCGAGGCCACGCTTCGCGCGGCGCAGGGCGCCCGGAGTACGGTCGGGGACCATGCGCGCCCCGCGTCTGATTCCGTTTTGCATTCAATGAACGCGAATTGGGATGAGCGCCCTTCTTCTTCCTCGCCGAGCGGCGGATGCGCTACCGTCAGCGCCTAACGGCGCTTTCCCGGTCGTCCCGGCCGTGGTGGCGGCGGTGTTTGGATGAGACTCAATTGGTCGCGCGACGCGCCGATCTGCTGCACCTCCATGATCTTGCCGAGCGCCGTGACCGTCTGCGTGCCTGTAACGACGACCGTCTGCCCCGGCTGCAGCAGGCTCGTGAAGCGATAGGCCTCCGGCGGTGGCAAACGTAAAACCGTGCCGTCCTCCAGCAGGGCGCCGTTGACGTCACCCTGCGGGCCGTGCAGCGCCATCCGCACGCGGCTTCGTAATTCCGTCAGTCCGGGAAGCGGCCCACCCACGTCCGGAGCCGATGCGGGCGGCGGCGGTGCGGCAGGACCGCGACCGGCTCGAGGCGGACCGTTGTCGATGATCATCCGTCCGGTCGCATCGTTCGTGATGGACACGGCTTGCACGAGCGGCAATGCCGCGGCACGCAGTCCACGAATCGTGACGGCATCCCCCGGCTTGATGGCGAAGGCCATCTGAGTCGAGAGGTGCGGAGGTGTCTTGACCTCGGTGCCATCGGCAAGGATCAGCCCGTCGATATCGCCGCGCGGCGTCAACGTGAACTGCTGGACTTTCCCACGGTGAGCGGGAAGCTGTTGCGGGTCGTAGAGCGGCGCCAGGCCGGCAGCCGGGGGCGGCTGATTGGCACGCGGCTGCGGGGAGGTTTGCGCAAGAGCGCTGGCGGTCAACGCCAATAGGGCCGATCCGCCTATCAGGGCGGTTTTCCATGGGGATCGCATGCTGTTTACTCCTCGAAAATGTTTGCGAGGGATGAACAGCAAGCCGTGCACCAATATCTATGTGATCGATATCGTTGGTTTTTATTCCGTGCGATCCGCCGGAACGTCCGTTTCCCCGACACCTTGCGTCCGGTCTTCGGACGCATCGAAGCCGTAGCGCCGCATCTTCGTATAAAGAAGTTGCCGGTGGATGCCGAGCAGGCGCGCGGCTTCCGTCCGGTTGCCTGCACTTCTCGCCAGGGCGCGGCGGATCAACATCTCCTCGAGTCGAGCGGTGGCCGACGGCAGATCTTCATCCGGCCAGTCGATTGCTCGATCGGTTGCCAAGGGCGTTTCATCGATAAAGTCGAGATCGACGGAGTTCACCACATCGCCGCGCACCAGCACCGCAGCACGTTCCATCGCGTTCTTTAGCTCGCGCACATTTCCGGGCCAGGCATGGCCGGTGAGCCGCGCCGCGGCCTCCGGTGCGAGCTGCTTGGCGCCGCCGGTGCGCGCCAGAAAATACTCGGCGAGAGGAACGACGTCGGCGGCGCGCTTGCGCAGTGCTGGCAAATGGATCGGCACGACGTGCAACCGATAGAACAAGTCCTCCCTGAAACTGCCATCGCGCACGCGCTGTTTCAGATCACGATGGGTCGCCGCGATCACGCGAACATCGACGGGAAGGGGCTTGCCGCCGACGGGCGTGACGACGCGCTCCTGCAGCGCCCGAAGAATCTTCGCTTGCATGGCCATGTCCATGTCGCCGATTTCGTCGAGAAACAGCGTTCCATGCTCGGCTTCGCGAAACGCGCCTTTCCGATCGGCCACGGCGCCCGTAAACGCGCCGCGGACATGACCGAACAGCTCGCTTTCCAAGAGTTCGGTGGGGATCGCCGCGCAATTGACCGGGACGAAGGGCTTGCCGCTCCGATGGCCGTGCTCGTGAATGGCGCGCGCCACCAATTCCTTGCCGGTTCCCGTCTCGCCTGAGATGAACACGGTCGCATGGCTGTCGGCGAGCATGCCGATGGCCTTCTCGACGGCTCGCATCGCTTCGCTCGACCCGATCAACCTGCCCGCTTCCGGCTCCTGCCGCAATGCGTCCGGCGCCACCTTCGCGACACACATCCCCGCCAATACGCGCGACACCTCCTCGCGGCCGATGGGCTTGGTCAGATGATCGAACGCGCCGAGCCGCATCGCTTCGATCGTGTTTGCGGCAGTCGCGTGGGCGGTCAATACCGTCACCGGAGGCGGATCCCGGAGCGAGCGAATGCGCTTGAGAACCTCGATCCCGTCCATGCCGGGCATACGAAGATCGAGCAACACCGCATCGATCGTTTGCGCATCAAGCAGGCTGATCGCCTCCGCGCCTGACGCCGCCAAGTTGACGTCATAGCCAAGATCGCACGCGGCTTCGCTCAGCGCGTCACGCATCGCAGCGTCATCGTCGACGATCAGGATGGACGCCATGGCACCACGATTTCGAAGACGGTTCCTGCCTGACAGGAACTCAGACGCGCGGACCCACCATGTGCTGCCGCGACCTCGCGTACGATCGACAAACCAAGGCCAGTTCCATCCGCGCGGCCGGTGACGAACGGCTCGAACAGGTGGTCACGGATCTTCGCGTCCGGTCCTGAACCTTCGTCGCGAACCGAAATGACGAGGTTCTCGTGATCATGTCGCGCGGTGATGACAACGGCTGTCCCCGCGGGGGCTGCTTCGATAGCGTTGAGAACGAGATTGTCGAGCGCACGCCTCATTTGATCCGGATCGAAGCTCGGCTCCTCACTATCGGCCACGCATTCCAGCGCAAGGGCCTTTGATCGGGCGAGTTCGAGGTGTGGTGACAGACACGAATCGAGGAAGGGCTTCAAGGCAACGGGGGCGCGATTGAGCGTCTCGCGTTCGGCCATGCTCAGGAGGCGGCGGACCAGCGCATCAAGCCGCTCGATTTGCCCGAGCATCATGGCGAGCGCGGAGTTCTTGCGTAGCAAATCACCGGCCATGGCGTTCTCTGCCTTCAGCCGCATGGCGGCGATCGGGTTTCGGATCTCGTGCGCCACGCCGGCGGCCACGCGTCCGATCGCCGCCAGACGCTCTCCAGTCGCCACCTGTCGTGCCAGTTGATCGGCGCGGCGACGCGCTTCGGCAAGCCGCTGCCCCGCGTCGTTCAGCGCCATGACGATGCGATCGAGTTCGCGCTCACCGGTCGCGGGCAAGGTTGGCAATTCGGCGATATCGTGCGCCTGGAGCGCCGTCTCGATGCCCGCGACATGTCGCGACCACGTCATCGTGAGCCGGGTCAAGAGCGCAGCCGCCGCGAGCACGGCGCCAAACAAAACACCGAGGCCCGTCATCAGCAGGCGATAACCGCTCCCGGCGAGCGTCACCACGCGTGTCATGGTCCACGCCGTCAAATTCGGAATCGGCCCCGGCAGTGGGCAGGCGGTCAGCAGCAGAACCTGGGACGGCGCGTCGTAACGGCTGCTCGCCTGCCGATTGCCTGCCAGCGCAGCCTGATTGACCGCTTGAATGCGGGGCAGCTCCGCCTGAGGCACATCGGTCTTGGGACCCGACCCCTGGTAGGTTGGGAACGCGTAGGCGAGAGAGCGGGCGTCGGCCTGCCAAATCCCCCCCTCGATGCGCGGCCGGCCGCGCAGGGCGGTCCGCACCACCGCAGTCAGGTCGCGGCGCAAGGCATCGTTGTTGAGTTCGACAGAGGCCCCGCCCAAACCGCTGCTATAGGAGCGATAGGCGTCAATCATCGCATTGCAGGCGCTCCCGATTTCCGCTTCAGCCCGCCCAGCCTGGGCAGTGGCCGATTGCCTGAACAGGCCGACCATGAGCATGCCTGCAGCGCCCGCGGCGGCGACCAGCAAGACGAGCAGAACAATGAGGCGGCCGCGTAACGATCGAACCATAAAGCTCCAGAACGGTACATACCCCCGCCACAAATTTGGCGCCGACCGGACTACGGGCGGGGGCCAGAATCATACTTTTCATGCCGTCTCAGAGCTCGAATGCCGTGAGGCGGACAAGCTGGTTTTTGGGCACGGAGTATGGTGCGCGCGTGGCCGGATCTCGGGCGTCGGGAGCGACGTCGAGCAAGGGGAGAACGGCGAAGGCGCGCTCATGCAGCCGAGGATGAGGGACCACGAGGCGCGGATCGCGAATGGGCGGGCCGCTCGTCCAGAGGATGTCGAGATCGATCGTGCGCGGCCCCCAGCGCACTTCGCTTTCGCGGTCGCGACCGAGATCCGCTTCGATGTGTCCCAGCGCGTCGAGAAGTGCGAGCGGCGAAAGCGTGCATTCTACAGCAACCGCAGCGTTCAAGAAGTTAGGCTGCGGAGGGCCGATGGGCGCAGTCTCATAGACGCGTGAACAAGTCACGACTTCACAGAAGTGCCTTATCTGCGAAACTGCCTCGCGCAACGTTTCGAGGCAATCTCCGAGATTTGACCCAAGACCAATGACTACGCGCACGCCACGCATTTGAGCACGGGGTGCAGCGCCCAACCGACGCATCGATTCGCACAGCAGGCTGGTTTACTTACCTGTGACGGCCGCCACCGCCGCCGCCGCGGGAACCGCCCGAAGATCGGGAGCCGCCCGAAGATCCCGAATGCATTGACCGCCCGGGCGAGGAGGACGGTGAAGAGTGAACCGACGGCGAAGAAGGGTGAAACGACGGCGCTTGCGTGGGCCCCGGAGATGAAGACGGCGACGACGCGCGAGGCACCGGACCTACCGGCGACGAGCGGTACGCCGGCGTGGAGTTCGCCGGACGCGCGCGCCCGTACGACATGCTGTTCCGCGGAGCGCGCGCTGCCGGATCGATACGCGACGAGATGGCGGGATTCCGCCCGGACGTTGGCCGCTGCACCCCCGACGCCATCACGTCGCGATTGCCCGGGCTCGTGCGCGGCCGAGCCTCGGGACGACCTCCCGCCGGCGAACCACCGACGGCCCGTGCGGTGCGCGGCGATGCGAAGGCCTGCGCACGATTGAGCCCGGAGTTGTTGCGCGGAGGCGACGGAGCGAATTCGCGATTCACACCAATGTCACCCGGCGTTGGACCTCGCGCTCCCATGCGGGGGTTTCCTCCGTTCGCTCCGCCGCGCGGCGGAGCGAACGGACGCGTGCGCGCCTCGATCTCGCGCACGGCCGGACCCCGCACGACGTACCCAGAAACCCTCGGGCTGTAGATGTAGCTCCGAGGACAGTACGTGTAGAACGGCATCCAGCCGAAAGACCAACCGAACGCCACACCATTGTACCAATACCAATCGGGCGCAGCGGGAGACCAGCCCACGTAGCCGTAACCAGGACCGCCCGTGCGCCACGTGACCCATGCGCCGGAGTACGTGCGCCCCGGGATCCACGCCCAGCCGCGAGACGAACTGCGCACCCAGCGGCCGTAATGGAACGGCGCCCAGCCCCACGAGTAATCCGAAACCCATACCCAGCCTGCAGCATCGTCGTACGTCCACTGACCCGCCGAAACGTACGGGGTGAAGTCCGCACCCACTTCGCTCTCCGAGGGAACCCACACGGTGCCGTACGTTGCGTCGTCGACCCACTCGCCGTGGCCTTCGAGCGCAGGACGGAAATCGGTCAGCGCGCTCGGATCGGTGTCGGCGTACTCGTCTTCTGCGACTCCAACGGGGATGCCTTCGTCGGCAGCCGGTGCGTTCGTCGCATCTTGCTGACGCGCCGCGGATGCTGCCTCGATTTCTTCGTCCGTTGGCTCTCCGAAATAGGACGACGGCACTTGTGGAGGCGCCTCTTCGTAGCCTGGAGCAGGGCCGCACCCCGTAAGAAGGAACCACCCAAATCCGAGAGCCACGACGGCCAGCAACCGCCTACCCATCGAGCCCTTTTTGCCACCGACACCGCTGCACATTTCGCCTCTTGCGACGCGGCGAACTGCGACCACCCGCGCCGTCTCCTAACCTTTGGACGGTTTTCGGCGTTTTCCAAGGCAGTTTACGAGCAGTTTACGAAAAAATAATATGCTCGCGCTTGCGACTTCGGGCGATCAGACGATTCAGCAGCGAACGTCAGCGGCGAACGCGCGAGATCATCGCACGTTTTCTGCATTGATATTGGAGAGCGCCCCCGGACGTCGTTCAACGACGAGCGGGGCTCGAGTCTGGAAAGGGGCATCGAGCGGTGTGTAGAAAAGTGCGCTTAGGGGATCGTCGGCGAACGCGTCGGCGAACACGATCGACGGCGAGAGCGGCAGATCATCGACGGCGTCTTCGAACTCGTCGACGGCGCAGAGGTGCGTCGCAACCACCACGCGCGCGCCCGTCGCGGTTTGCGGTTCGGTGGTGTCGAGCGTTGGAATGCGGCACGGAACGAAGTGCGCGGTCTCCACGGTTGGAGCCGGCCCACACGCCGTGAGCCCAAGCGCGACGAGACTCAACACGACAGCAGCGATCACGATATGCCAGTTCGGGCTCAACATGAGCTACCCCTTCGCCCTCGTTTGGTAAACACCCAACCTCGCACGCGCAACGCGACCGAGAAATGCGGCAGTTTGCTCGGGACCTCGTGCGCGGCCATATCATGATTAAGTCGACGGCGACCAAGGAGATACGATGGCGCAAACTCCCCAGATGATCGATCGCATCGGCGCGATGCAGGACTTCAAGCTGTATCGCGAACTGCATTGGGATGGCTCTTTCGAAGAGTATCTCCAGGTGGTGCGTGAGCGGCCGCAAGTCACCCGCAACGCCTACCAGCGCCTTTACGACATGATCATCAGCTTTGGAACCGAGGAGTACATTGACAACAAAAAGAAGCTGACTCGGTACAACTTCTTCAAAGACGAATTGAACGGCGGGACAAATGCCATCTACGGCCTCGATATTCCGCTCATGCGTCTCGTGCACGTGCTCAAGGCGGCGGCGGAAGGCTACGGCCCCGAGAAACGTGTGATTCTTCTTCACGGCCCCGTGGGCTCGTCGAAGAGCACGATCGCGCGCCTGCTCAAACAGGGCTCCGAGTATTATTCGCGCACACCCGACGGCTCGCTCTTTACGTTCGACTGGGTAAACCTCGCGGGAACCGAGCTCGCCGGCAAGGACGCCGATCGCTTCCCGAGCCCCATGAACGAAGAGCCGCTGCGCCTCATCCCGCCAGAGTGGCGAGGGCGCGCGATCGAAAACCTTGGACTCGGAAACGACCAATTCAAGGTTCGCGTCGAGGGGGACCTCGATCCCGCGAGCCGATTCATTTTCAAGAATCTGATGACGCGGTACGAGGGCGACTGGGGCAAAATGATTTCGAATCATATTCGAGTTCGCCGTCTTGCCCTCAGCGAAAAAGATCGCGTTGGCATCGGCACGTTCCAACCAAAGGACGAAAAAAACCAGGATTCCACCGAGCTCACGGGCGATATCAACTATCGAAAGATCGCCGAATATGGGTCGGACTCCGACCCGCGCGCGTTCAACTTCGACGGCGAGTTCAACATTGCCAACCGCGGCATCGTCGAATTCGTCGAAATGCTGAAGCTCGACGTCGCCTTTCTTTACGACCTGCTCGGCGCTTCGCAGGAAAAGAAAATCAAACCGAAGAAGTTCGCGCAGACGGACATCGACGAAGTCATTCTTGGCCATACGAACGAAGCCGAATATCGCAAGCTATTGAACAACGAGTTCATGGAAGCGTTGCGCGACCGCACCATCAAAATCGATATCCCGTACATCACCAAACTCAACGAAGAAATCAAGATTTACGAGAAAGACTTTGGTCTGCAGAAGGTGAAAGGCAAACATATCGCTCCCCATACCCTCGAGGTGGCTGCGATGTGGGCCGTCATGACGCGCCTGGAAGATCCGAAGAAGCACAATCTGTCGCTCGTGCAGAAGATGAAGCTCTACGACGGCAAAGTGCTTCCGGGGTACACGCAGGACACGGTCAAAGAGCTGCGCAAAGAATCCAAACGCGAAGGGATGGAGGGAATTTCTCCACGCTACGTGCAGGACAAGATCTCGAATGCGCTGGTCAACGACACGGGCGAGGGCACCATCAATCCGTTCATGGTGATGAACGAACTCGACAAGGGGCTTCGTCACCACTCGCTCATCACCAGCGACGAACAGCGCAAACGCTTCCAGGAAATCGTCGGTCTGGTGAAGCGCGAATACGAAGAGATCGTGAAAAACGAAGTTCAGCGCGCCATCAGCGCGGACGAGGACGCGATCGCAAAGCTGGCTGCAAACTACATTGACAACATCAAAGCCTTTACGCTGAAAGAGAGGGTCAAGAACCGTTACACGGGCCAAGACGAAGAGCCGGATGAGCGGCTGATGCGGTCCATCGAAGAGAAGATCGATATTGCCGAGAACCGTAAGGATGACTTCCGGCGCGAGATCATGAATTTCATTGGTGCCCTCGCAGTGGAGGGCAGGAAGTTCCAGTGGAGCACGAACGACCGGCTACGCCGTGCTCTCGAGTTGAAGCTCTTCGAAGATCAGAAGGACTCGATCAAGCTGAAAACGCTCGTCTCTGCGGTCGTCGACAAAGACACGCAGGAGAAGATCGACATCATCAAAGCGCGCCTCATCAAGAACTTCGGATACAACGAAGTCAGTGCCACCGATGTCCTCAATTACGTCGCGTCGATCTTCGCGCGCGGGGACGCAAAGGAGTAATCGAGAGGCGGGCGCACTCGACCGCGCTAACATCCATGGGGTATGCATAAGCGCCCGCACAAGCCGCCCCTTCGACTCCAACCAACCACGCTCTGGGAATATCCATCGCAACACTACGGCGATCACGTGCAGGGCGATCAGCGGTATGTTGGGGCGACGCCCTCGTACATCATCTGGAACCTCGTCGAGCGATACACGAAACCTGGCGATCTCGTCGTGGATCCCTTCTGCGGATCGGGCACCACGCTCGACGTCGCAAAGGACACGGGGCGCAGAGCGCGCGGCTTCGACATCTCACCCTATCGACCCGATATCGAACTTGCCGACGCACGAAAACTTCCGCTCGATTCGAATTCGGCAGATCTCGTTTTCATGGATCCGCCGTATGGCGATCACATCCACTATTCGGAGGCGAAGGACTGCATCGGCAAACTCTCGGCGTACGATCCGGCATACTTTCGCGCCATGCACCGCGCCATTCGCGAGAGTGCGCGTGTTCTCAAGCCAGGAGGTTTCTTCGGCCTTTACGTTTGCGACTATTTCGAAAAAAGGCGCGGATTTTCCCCCGTGGGCTTTCAGCTCTTCGTGAGCGTGGCGGAGGCCATGGCGCTCGTCGATATCATAAGCGTCGTGCGGCACAATCAATCTCTCGAAATGGGCAATTATCGAAAAGCGGCCGCGGAAGGCAATTTCTTCTTGCGCGGATTCAATTATCTATTCATTGCCCAGAAACCCGTGGCCGCGCACGGAGTACATCCATCGCGCAAACGGTGACGGGGCTGCTATGCTCCACCGCCATGGGCTCGCTTAAGAAGACTTTATTCAAACGGGGAATGAAAATCATGGCCGACCCACGCGTAACGAAGCTCATGCAAGACGAGCGCGTGATGAAAGCGGTCATGACGATGATGAGCATGCCCGGCAAAATTCAGGGCTTTACCGGCGAGCAGATGGAGAAGCTCGTGAAAGCCATGAGTCTCGCAACCGAAGACGAGGTCAACGATCTGAAGCGCCAGATCCGCCGGCTCGAGGAAGAAATCTCACGGCTCGAGAAAGACACGAAGAAGGAGTAGCGAATAGACCGCTTTCAAGTCGACGCGACTGAGAGCGTGTAGGGCAGCCGTCGCGAGCGAATCGAGGCTAGGGCGGAGCGCGAGCACCGGGCGGAACAGGCTTAAGGCCTTTGAGCACGGAGCGCAGCGCCCAACCGACGAATCGATTCGCGCAGCAGGCTGGCGAACACGCTCTGAGATCGCGTCAAATCGAAAGCGGTGTGTGGGCGTCGAGCCAGCTCGTGACGCATGACCACGTCGAACTTGGCGCGTCTCGTCCCACGAGCAAGTCGATGTGACCGAGGTCGACGGTGCGGTACGTCTTGTCCGCGGAGCGACTCCGGTCGTAGGCAGGCTGCACGCTTGGTGGGGGCGCAAGATCGTCGTGCTTTCCCGCCACGACGAGCAACGGCAAATTCATTGCTTCGAATCGCTCGCCGTAGTCGCGCGAGGACCCACCGAAACGCACTTGTGTAGCCCATTCGCACATGCTTCGGAGTTCGCTCATCGCAGCGCAATCGAATGCGAGACGCAGATGCTGTTCGAGCACCTGGGGCTCGAGCGCGCCGGAATGCCAGGCACGAAACGGCAGTGGAAAATAAGGGCTGTCGGCCATGCGACCAAAAGCACGCATCACGGCGCCAATGGGATAAATCGGCAAAGATAGTCCGAATTCGGGGATCCCCATGTGGCGCATGACGTCGACGAAGAAAGCGATGACTTGAAGCGAGAGCGATCCTTGCGCGAAATGGTAAGGGCTCCCGATGGAGACGACGCCCGCCATGGCGCCGTCAACGAGCGGTGCCGTCGCGTACCCAAGGAGTCCACCGAACGAGTGACCGACAAAGTGAATCGGGCGCCGGCCTGAATGAATCATGATCTCGTCAATCACGCGCGGGATATCTTCTGTGACGTATTCGTCGACGCTGCGAGGCGACTTCGTGCCCAACGAACGCGAGAGGCCGTGACCGCGCAAATCTAGATTGAAAACGTCATAACCAGATCTGGCGAGATGGTTGGCCATGCTGCGCGCCGGAAGATGCCAGGCGTAGCGGTTTTGTCCGAAACCATGAACGAGCAGCGCGGGAGCACTCGTTCCACCCCCGAGATCGGCGAGACGCGTTCGCGTCATCGCAAGAGGCACACCCCCTCCAGTGACCACGAGTTCCTTCACGAACGTTGCGCGGTCGTGGCGATCGATCGTCTGCTCGAGGCTCTGCGAAGAAAGAATCACGGCCGGTCTTGCGGGGCTGTTGGTGTGTCCTCCCAACTTAGCTCGGATAAAATCCACGACGACTCCACTCAGACGAGCCGATCCCTTTGCTCGCGGTCGAGCCTGTCGAGCCTGCGGACCTCAACGATGAGATCGCGACAAATCGAAAGCGGCATACGATGCGACACATGACGGGCTCCAACGTCCCGACGTTCGCACTGCCCTCTCGCTATGCGGCTTTGACGTGTCTCGGCAAGGGCGGCGGCGGCGAGGTCTGGGCCGTGCGTGATCGAATCACTGGGGCGCAAATCGCGTTCAAGGTGCTCGCGGAAGAGGCAGGAGAAGCGGAGATCCTCGCGCTCGTGCGTGAAGCGGTGACTCTGAGCGGCCTCGAAGGGCTCGGCGTTCCACGCGTGCTCGCGTTCGGCAGCCTGCCGAAGAGCCGACGACATTACCTCGTTCGCGATCTCGTCCCGGGCAAGAGCCTCGCAGAGGTCCTCGAGCATGGCGACGGTGAGTGGCTCCGTCCGCTCGCACGAGCAGCCGATCAACTCACGGTGCTGCATCGCGCGGGGCTTCTGCACGGCGACATCAAGCCCGCGAACGTCATCGTGGGCCGCGACGGCGAGGGCACGCTCGTCGATCTGGGTCTTGCCACGCCGTGGCGTGAAGGAGGCGCGCGCGTGCACGGTCTGACACCGAAATTCGCGGCGCCCGAGATCCTCGCTGGCAATCCCATCACCGTGCGCGCGGAGATCTACGCGCTCGGTGCAACGCTCGCCGCAGCGCTCGAAGCGCGCGGCGACGCGCTCGATGGGGTGATGCGCACTGCACTCCAGACCGTGGCCGATCGCTCCATGCGCCATGATCCATCTGCACGCTACCCGAGCGTCGACGAGCTCGCATCCGCACTGCGGAGCAAGGCGATGCTCGAGAGGCGCGCGGTCGAGGACTCGGTCGCTTGGCCCGTCCTCGGCGGCGACGCGAGCGCGCATGCGCTCTTCGCGCTCTGCCAGAAGCTAGAGCCGGGTGAGGCGCTCGCAGTCGAAGGACCGCGCGGCGCAGGGCGAACGACGCTCGTGCGACGCCTCTCGTGGTCGCTCGGCGTAAGAGGCACGCCCGTCGCGAACATCGAAACACCAAAAGAAGGTTGTCTTTCCGGCAGGGCGCTCGTCGAGCTCCAACTCGAACTCGATATAAGCAACCAAAAAGTTGCATCACCTCCCGGGTTCGTCGTGATCGTCGATGATCTCGACGGGCTCGACGAAGAGGCGCGCGCAGCCTTGCGAGCTGCGACCGGGCGCGGCGCGCGCATCGTTGCAGTGGGCGATCGGGCGCTCGTCGGATCGGTTGCACGTTCGCACCACGCGGCT
Organism: Polyangiaceae bacterium; assembly: GCA_009781005.1. Lineage (GTDB taxonomy): Bacteria > Myxococcota_A > Polyangia > Polyangiales > Polyangiaceae > Labilithrix. The sequence continues at coordinate 49,563 of WQYX01000021.1, forward strand.
GTCTTCGAGATCCCTCCACTCGACGATGCAAGCGCACGAGAGATCGTCAAGCGCGCCATCCCCTCGCTCTCCGACAAGCTCACCGCACACTTGCTCGAGCGGGCGGAACGGCGGCCAGGCAGACTTCGTTTCTATGTAAAGGAGCTCGGCGGACGCGCGGTCACCTCCGCGCGCGAAATCGACGACATTCTCGACCGCACCGCGGAACCGAACGCACGGTTGCGTTCGCGCGCGGAAGGTTGCCGCGAGCTCGAACGCCACCTCGACACGGGACGCTTCGACGCCGCGACCATCGAGCTCGATGCGCTCGGCGCGCCCCTCGGTGACGACGAAACCACGCTGTTCGCGGTCGCACGCTCGAAGATCCTGCTCGCGCGCGGCGACGCGATGGGCGCAAATGCCGTGCTCGACACCGCATCGATGTCCGCCGAGCGAAGTGCGCGAAGTGGCGGAGTGCGCACGTGGCAGATCGCCAAGGCCCGCACGCTCACGCGCCTCGGTCAATTCGCAGAGGCCGCAAGGATGGCCGAGAGAGCCGCTCTCTTCGACGAAGAGCCGGATGCGGTTTCGGCCGATGCGCTCGCCGTTGAAGGCGTTGCTCTTGCCTACCTCGGCGACGACGCGCGCGCGCGAGCTCTGATCGAGCAGGCCGTGACCATCGCTACGAATGTGCATCATGCACGCATCCTCGCGGTGGCGCTGGGTTCCCTCGCAATCGTTCATCAACGCGCTGGCCGTGCGGCGGATGCAGGCCGGGCCTACGAGTCGGCGCTGACCGCAGCAGAGAGCGCGCACGACGCATGGACGATCGCGACGACGCGCTTGAATCTTGCCGGGCTCGCGAAGGCTGAAGGAGATCTCGCACAGGCGCTCGTGCACCTCGAGGCAGCGGTGGACATGGGGCAGCGCGCCGGAGGCCTCGTCGCGGTTCAGCAGGCGCTCTTCAATCTCGCGAACCTGGATCTCTATCTTGGTCGTTATGCGCGCGCGAGCGCTTCGATGGAGCACCTCGCGTCGCTCGGCAACTCGCTCGCACCGAGCGCACGCGCGCAGCTCCTCGGTTTGCAAGCGGAGCTCGCGACGCGCACGGGCTCCGTGGATCGTGGCGCACAGCTCTACGAACAATCGGCAGAGGCCTACGACGCCGTGGCCCGGCCACTCGATGCCGCCGAGGCACACCTCGAAGGGATGCTCGCTCGCCTCGGAATCGGAAACCTCGGAATCGACGCCCACGAGGACGTCGCCGCGCTCGGTCATGAGCTCGAGGCTCTTCGCGCGAAGCTCGGCGCCGGTGGGTTCCGCGAGCACGAGGCGCTTGCATGCATTGTGCACGGATTGATTGCACTCGCACGCGGAGACGAACACGCGGCACGCCTCGCGCTCGACGAGGCGCTCAGCCGCGCGCAGAAGGCCGATCAGCGCGAGTGGACTTGGCGCGCCCTCGAAGCGCGCGCTCGCCTCGCGAGTTCGCAAGGCTCTTCAGCGCTCGCGCGGCGCGACACGGAGAGCGCCCTCGCCGTGCTCGAAGAGATCGCGATCAAGCTCCCGCGCGATCTAAGGGAGGTCTTCTGGAACGACTCGCTACGGAACGCGCTCAGGCAAACGCACTCCGTGGTCCTCCCCGTGCTCTCGACGTCGACATGGTCCGGAAACGCAAGGGTGACGGATCTCGGATCGCCGCGCTCGTCCGTCTCGAGCACGGGCGCCCCGTTGCCGGCCGAAGATCGACTCCTGCGCATCTTCGAAATCACGCGCGATCTGGCGCGCGAACACGATCTCGAGCGACTTCTCGAACGTGTGACCGATCACGCGGTTGCTCTGCTCGGCGCCGAACGCGGGCTCATCGTCCTCGTCAACGCCGCGGGTGAAGTCATGCCGCACACCGCCCGCGACAACAAAGGCGACGAGGCCGCACACGATTTTTCGCGCAGCGTCGCCGCGCGGGTCATCGAACGAGGCGAGCCCGTCGTCGCGACGAGCACGAGTGAAGACGAGCAACTCGCGAGGGCCGTGAGCATTCACAAACTCATGATTCAGTCGGTCGCGTGCGTTCCGATTCGCGGGGCTCCGCCGGCCGGTCGCACCATCGGCGCGCTCTACCTCGAAACACGCCTTCGTCCCGGGTTGCGCTTCCGCGAAGAGCTTCCAACGCTCGCGGCGTTCGCCGATCAGGCCGCGATCGCGATCGAGAACGCCCGGCTCATCGCCGAGAACAAGAAGCGCGCAGACGAACTTGCCATCGCGAACGAGGAACTCACGGTCGCCAAAGACAAGCTCGCCGCGCTGCTCGGCCGGCGCACGGAACAGTTGCAGACTGCACGGCGTGACCTGAAGCAGGTGCGCGCCGAATTGCGGAGTCATTTCGGCTACGCGGGGCTGGTGGGCACGAGCGCGGCGATGCGCAGGCTCTATGCGATCATCGACCGAGTGAAAGACGCCGATGTGCCGGTGCTCATCACGGGCGAGAGCGGCACGGGCAAGGAAGTCGTTGCGCGCGCGGTGCACGTCTCCGGCGAGCGCGCGAAAGAACCATTTCTCGGGATCAACTGCGGCGCAATTCCAGCAAACCTCCTCGAGAGCGAGCTCTTCGGCCATGTGCGCGGGGCGTTCACGGGAGCCGAGCGCGATCGCAAGGGCCTCTTTCGTGAAGCAGAGCGAGGCACGCTGCTCCTCGACGAGATCGGTGAATTGCCGATGAAAATGCAGGCGGGCCTCCTGCGCGTGCTGCAGGAGCGCACGGTGCGCCCCGTCGGCGGGACGAAAGAAGAAGCGTGCCGTGCACGCATCATCGCCTCGACGAATCGCGATCTCGAAAAGATGGTGGCAGGCGGCGCCTTCCGCGAAGATCTCTTCTACCGTTTGCACGTCGTCGAGGTGCACATCCCGCCGCTTCGCGATCGCGCCGAAGACATCCCGGCGCTCATCGATCATTTCCTCACGCTGTTTTCGACGCGTCACAAACGGGAGCGCAAAGCCGTGGCGCGCGAGGCCGCGCGCAAGCTTGTAGAATACAACTGGCCAGGCAACGTGCGCCAGCTCGAGAACGTGCTGCTCAATGCGTGGCTCTTGTCGGAGGGCGACGAGATCACAGCCGACGATCTCGACTTGCCCGCGCAAGCGATCGCCGCGAAGAGCAAGGTGCCGTTGTCGAACACCGCAGGCGCGATGCGAGCGCGCACGCAGACGGATTTTCGCGACGCCGAACGCGAGAGGATTCTGCTCGCACTTGCACAATGCAAATGGAACCGCGCGAAGGCCGCCGAACTCGCGGGTCTTCCGCGGCGCACTTTCTACCGGCGTCTCAAGGAGTACGGCATCCTCTAACCGCCTTCGATTCGACGCGATCTCTTCGTTGGGGCCTGCGCTGCGGTCCTCAAAGCCAATCAGGCTGTTCACTTCGCCTTCGGCTCCGTCGCTCTCACTGTACTCCGTCCAGTACGCTGGACTCCGTACAGTTCGAGTCCGGTCGCATCCCACGCCCCGCCTTGACCTCGCGTCGACTTGAAGGCGGTCTACTGGGCCTGCATGCTCATTTTCATGGGACGCCGAGATCACGCAAATCGATCGGCCCCTTGCTCGTCACCATTCGCCGCACGAGCATGTCCGCAACCGCGTCGTCAGGCGAGAAGGACCGAAGATCATCGAGCGCAAGAGACAGAGTCTCGCGCTCTCCACACGCAGCAACCGCGATGGCGCGCGCGCGAAGAAGCGACGCCGTGACGGCTGCAAGATCGCGATCGCGCTTGTTCACGGCCAGCTCCACGAGTCGGTCCCTGGAGACCCGGAAATCCTCGAGCGCGCGCCGGCGATCACTCGCACTCTGCGACTCAGGCTCGAAGCGCGACGTCAAACCCACGGGAACGAAGTGGCGTGCGAGCGCGCGCTCCCAGCTCGGATCGAACGACGCAAACAGCGGGCGGGCTCGAGCGAGCTCGGCAAGCGACAACTCCTCGGGCAGCGAGCCGAGCGCCAGATCGCGATAGAGCGACGCGAGCCTCGGCTCGGCGACGAGCGCGCGTTCGGCGCGTCGCGAGCGCACGTTCGACGTTGGGACAACGAGCAAATCCGGACGCAACTCGCCGGTTGCGCGCGCTCGAGTGAGGCGACGCAACGTGGGTGCATCGGAGACGAGCAAGATCGAACTCGGCGGAAGCGATCCCCACGCGAGCTCGTTCCACGAGGCTTGTGCGCGCGGCATTCGAGCCTCGCGCCGGAGCGCCGCCTCGTCGGCAGCGCGTACGGGGAAGACGAGGACGAACAGCACGGCGAATGCGCTGCTCACCGATGCAAAAGGCACTCGGGCTCCGGCGATGAGCGTGACCGCACACGTCAGAGCAACCGCCGAAAAGATATGAACGGCCACGAGCGCAGCGAGCACGGGTGCGCCGATGTTCGACGAGGGCGCGCGCAAGAGCGCGGCAAGCACCCCGACAGCGATGACGCCAAGGAGCGAGGCGAGCAGACGCCGCGCAGAGGGAAGCCACGCCATGAGGAAGATGCCGATCGCGGCCGCGACGACGAGCACCGTACCAATCTCCGAGCTCACGAGCGACGCGAGCGACGCGCCCCACGGCGCACGTTCCGATGGCGCGCTGCCGAAGGGAGAGACGATGAGTCCCATCCCGAGATCACGATGCGAAAGCGCAAAGCCGAACGCGAGCGGCGCGAGGCCGAGGCCGAAAGCCGCGAATCCCAGGACGCGCGCGCGAAGCGCTTGTTTCGCGGTCTTGCGCGTCTTGAGCGATGCGAAGAAGGCGCACAATGAATTGATGAGCCACGGCGCGCACGCGGCAAGCGCCGAAGCGAAGACGAGCGGTTCGTAACTCAGAGAGAAGCCCAAGATCAAAGCCAAAGACCGTGTATTATCCCCGCATCTCTCCGGCGCAGATGTCCTCACGGCGAGCAAGATGAGCAGCGCTCCGAGCGCGGCGCCTCCCGGCGCGCTGCCTTCCGTCTGCCATGCCGGCCCGAGTACGGCCGCGAGCACCGTGGCTGCCGCGACCGCGGATCTGCGTCTGCCGAACGTCGATGAACCGCGGCGCCATCCCATCGCGCGCGGCACGACCTCGAGCGTCACGACACGGGCGATCTCGAACCCGACGGCAGCCGTCACACCGGTGACAACGGCGCTCGCGAGGGCCGCCCGGACTGTGTGCGCGCCCACCGGAAGCAGCATGGCAACGGACGAAACGAGGACGTCGAGGGCCCGAAAAGGGCCCGTCCACCCGAGGCCCACGACGCGAATCACAGATTCGTCGTGCGCCGCGAGAGGATCGGCCGACACCGCGTGCGCCGCACATGCCGCAGCCGCGATCGCCGAACCGACGAGCATGACGTCGTCGAAGCGCGTCCTCTTCTTCGTGCTATACACGCCGGCCCTCATGGCCCGCTTCATCGACGAACTCAAACGCAGTCATCGTTGCAATGATCTTCGCTCCACAGACGAAGGCAAGGAAGTCATTCTCTTCGGTTGGGTCGCGAGCTATCGCGATCACGGAGGCTGTGTCTTCGTGGATTTGCGCGACCGTGACGGCATCACGCAAATCGTCTTCGACCCTGATCTCTCTGGGTACGCCGCGCTGCCAAAAGAAGCGTATGAACACGCGCGCACCCTTCGCAACGAATGGGTCATCGGGGTGCGCGGCAGAGTGGTCAGCCGCGGCGCCAATAAAAACCCGAAGCTTGCGACCGGCGAGATCGAAGTTCATGCCATTGAGCTCACGGTCTTCAACAAAAGCGATACGCCTCCATTCGAAATTGCGGACGAGATCGACACGGGCGAGGAAAAGCGCCTCCAATATCGCTATCTCGATCTACGCCGCGCACCGCTTCAAAAGACGCTGCGCATTCGTCACAGAATCAACCAGACTGTGCGCAGCTATTTCGATGAACAGGGCTTTTTGGAGCTCGAGACACCGTTCATGGTAAAATACACGCCGGGAGGCGCGCGCAACTTCCTCGTGCCAAGCCGCATGAGCGCCGGCAAATTCTACGCGCTTGCCGAAAGCCCGCAGCTCTTCAAGCAGCTTTACATGGTGGCGGGGTTCGATCGCTATTTCCAAATCGTCAAATGCTTTCGGGATGAGGCTCTGCGCCTGGATCGGCAGCCCGAGTTCACGCAAATCGACGTGGAGATGTCCTTCGTCAACCAGGACGACGTCTTCAAAGTCATGGAGGGGCTCATCTTCAAAGTTTGGAAAGACGTTCTCGGCATCGATCTTCACGAGAAATATCCAAGTGGACGTTTCCCGCAGATGCCGTTCGAAGAGTCGATGAGCAAATACGGCAACGACAAGCCCGACATGCGCTTCGAGATGCCGCACACCGACATCACGAAGATCGTCGTCGAGCACGACGGCGCGAACATCCCTCTCTTTGGGCCTATTACGAACAAATTCAAGAGCGGCGAATACCGCGCCGATCTCCCTGCGGAGATCATCAAAGCCATGCGTGTTCCGGCGCAATTCGCAGGCAAGCTTTCGCGCGCAGAGCTCGACAAGCTCGAAGATTTCGTCAAAGGCATGGGCGCCAAGGGTCTCGCGCGCGCAAAAGTGGATGATGCTGGCAACTGGGCGCAATCGCCGCTCGGCAAGACCGTGCACCCTCAAGCGCGCGAAGAGATCAATCAGGCCCTCGGCGCGAAAACGGGAGATCTTCTCTTTTTCCAATTTGGAAAAGAGGCCATGGTCCAAACCGTGATGGCGAACCTCCGCGTCCATCTCGCAAAGAAACTCGGCCTCATTCCCGAGAGCGGCCACGGTGGCAAATTCGAATTTCTCTGGGTCGTCAATCCGCCTCTCTTCGAGTACGACGAGGAGAAAAAAACGTGGGTCGCCGCGCATCATGCCTTCACGCGTCCACACGACGAGTGCATCGATTTTCTCGACAAAGACCCAGGCAAAGTCCTCTGTCACCGCTACGATCTCGTGCTCAACGGATTCGAAATCGGCGGCGGATCCATTCGATTGCACAATCCCGACGTCCAAGCGAAAGTCTTCCGCGCGCTCGGGATCTCAGATGAAGAAGCGCGCGAAAAATTCGGTTTCCTGCTCGACGCCCTTCGCTTTGGCGCGCCGCCCCACGGCGGCATCGCGCTCGGCATGGATCGCTTGTCCATGCTCCTCTCGGGTGCGCAGAGCCTTCGCGACGTCATCCCGTTTCCGAAAACGCAACGCGGCACTGACCAGATGACCGACGCCCCGAACAGGGTCGATTCCACCCAGCTCCGCGAGCTCCATATCCGCATCACTGAGTAGGTGGCGTTCCGCCAGAGGAGCCTCCCGCGCGGCTGCCAGATTGCCTTCAGTACACAGGTGTGAGCTTGCGGATCCTGTCACGATCAACAGCGTAGAGAACACCCTTGGCATCCATGACCACCCCCTTGGGCCACGTGAAGGTGGCCTTGTCGGCTGGACCGTCTGCGAAACCTTCCTCACCGGTACCTGCAATCGTTGTGACCTCGCCGGCTGGGGAGACCCTGCGAATGGCGCGGTTGTCGCTGTCCGCAACATAGAGGTTACCGGCGGCGTCGATCGCCGAGCCCTGCGGGGCGTTGAAGGCGGCGCCGATACCCGAGCCGTCAAGGAAACCTGTTTTCCCACCACCCGAGCCAGCGAGTGTGCTCACCATGCCATCCGGCGTGATTTTGCGGATGGCTGCTTTTTCGGCAACATACAAGCTACCTGCTGTATCTGCCACAATCCCCAGCGGGTGGTTGAAGGTCGCGTTCAACGCCTTGCCGTCGGGTTGAACTCCGCCGCCTGCAACGGTGGTAACGACACCGGCAGGCGTTGCCTTTCGAATCTTGGAGTTGTCGCTGTCAACGACGTAAAGGTTGCCTGAGGTGTCCACGGCTAGGCCCAATGCCGCTCATTTAGCGAGAGGAGCGGTCCGTCGTTTGCGAGGGTAGTTGCTCATTTTGAGCTTCACGGCGCGAGGGAAACGTCGTTTGGAACGACGTTCAGGCAGGACGAA
>WQYX01000022.1 GCA_009781005.1 Polyangiaceae bacterium
GCACGCCGCATCGCAGGACCGAGGCGTACTGTACGTACGCCGCAGGGCCGAGAAGCGCCGTACGACCTTTGCAGCAAAGGGATCGGCATTCTAAGCGGAGTCGTCATGAATGATTCGGGCTAGGGCGGAGCGCGAGGAGCCCGCGAAAGCGTACTTGTCGTACGTGCGCAGGCACCGCAGCGCCCAACCGACGTATCGATTCGCGCAGCAGGCTGGCGAACACGCTCTAAACGGCTTTGCGCATTCGCTCGATATCGCGATCGGTGAACGGGACGTCGGAGCTCTGTTGCGCAGTCTCTTGATGACCCACTGGAGCGGCGGAGTGGAGCGTTGCGCCCTCCAGGATCAGCTCGCAAAGCGTGCCGTAATCGATGCCCGCATGCCCAGCGATCTTTGGAAGCAGCGAGGTTGGCGTCATCCCCGGCAACGTGTTGACTTCGAGCACGTACTCGTTTTCGCCCTCGGTCACGAGCAGATCGACACGAACGGCGCCCGTGCATTCGAGGGCTCGCACCGCTCGCTCGGCGAGGTTCATCACACCGCGCGCGCGCGTTTGCGCAATGCGCGGTGGGAGGATGTACTCGGTTTCGCCTGCCGTGTACTTTGCAACGAAATCGTAGAGACCGCTCTTCGGAACGACCTCGATCGCGCCGAGAACGCGTCCGTTGAGGATGCCGACGTGCACCTCGGTCGCTTTGATGTAGCGCTCGACGAGAGCCCAGCGATCGTGTTCGAGCGCAGCCTCGATGCCTTTGCCGAGTTCGCCGAGATCGCCGGCTTTCGTCAGACCGATGGAAGAGCCCTCGCTGCGAGGTTTGACGATGACCGGGAAACCGAAGCTGCCGTGAAGCTCTTCGAGATCGGCGAGGTCCGTGCCCGTTGCGACGTAATACGGTGGCGTTGGGATGTTGTGCAGTCGAAACATCTCCTTCGCTTTGAGCTTGTCCATCGCGAGCGCCGAGCCGAGCACCGACGATCCCGTGTACGGGATGCCGAGAAGTTCGAGCATGCCTTGGATGCAGCCGTCTTCGCCGAGGCGCCCGTGCAGCGCGATGAAAGCGACGTCGATTTTTGCGCTGCGGAGCGTCTTGTCGACGGGCTCTCTGCCAAGGATGACGCGGGCGACGTCGTGCCCTCGCGCTTCGAGCGCGCGCGCAACGCCTTCGCCGGTCTTCAGCGAGACCTCGCGCTCACTGCTGTAGCCGCCCATCAACACGCCCACGCGCCGCTTCTTCATCGGTCATACCTCGTTAGAAACTAAAACGCACAGCTCCACGTGAGCAGTCGACGAACTTCGTTCTCACGTAGCTCGCGGATCGTCAAGAGGCCAACTTCGCCGCGACATTCCTCGTCGATGAGATCACGTCAAATCGAAAGCGGTCAATCGATCTCGACGATGACTGCCGTGATGTTGTCTTTGCCGCCGCGCTCGTTCGCGAGCGCGATGAATTTCTTCACCGCACTCTCACCTCCAAATGCCACGATCGGCGAAATGTCCGATTCGCGGAGGTAGCCGTGAAGTCCATCGCTGCAAAGCAGAAACCTGTCACCGCGCACGAGCTTCACGAGTCTCGTGTCGACTTGGACGTAGTCACGATTGCCGACCGCGCGCGTGATGACGTTGCGATGAGGCGACTTCCTCGCTTCCTGCGGGGTGATGAGGCCTTGCTTTAGCTGCCATGCGATGAGTGTGTGGTCTTCGGTGAGCTGCTCGACTTTGCCGTTGCGAACACGGTAGATGCGACTGTCGCCAACCTGTGCGGTGATCGCGAACTCACCGAGAACGAGCAGCGCCGAGAGCGTGGTGCCCATGCCCGTCTTGCCGCGGTCCATCTGGGCCATCGAAAAAACCATGTATGTTGCAGCTTGAATGGCGCTCTCCATCAAGCGGCTCGCGGCGCGGACGTCCTCTTCCACGGGAGGATCGGAGAGATTGCGGAGATTCGAGATCCCCCGCTTGACCATACCGTAGACGGCTTCGACGGCCTCCTGGCTCGCGACCTCACCGGCGGCGTGTCCGCCCATGCCGTCGCCAACGACGTACAGACCGAGTCTGTCGTCGAGAAAGTATGCGTCCTCGTTCGACTTCCTTTTTCGTCCGACGTCGGAAAGTCCAATCCCAATCCTACGCAACGAAGGCTCTCCGGGCACGGAACCAAATTCACACACCCCAGGGGCTCCGCACAATTGAAATTCGAGTAGCCTCGCGTTCGTGAACCGCGCCTCGACCTTCGTGAACAACCCTTCTCGGCGCGGTCTTGGGGGCGCTGAGGTCGGTCTCGCCGCGCTCGTCATCGCCGTCGTTGCGATGATGATCGTGCCGCTGCCCACGTGGCTGCTCGACGTCCTGCTCGCGACGAATTTGTCGGTCTCGGTCGCCATCCTCCTCGTCGTTCTTTACGTTCCCGACGCGCTCGCGATCGCGACGTTCCCAACGCTGCTCTTGCTCACGACGCTCTTCCGGCTCGCGCTGAACGTCTCGACGAGCCGCCTCATTCTGCTTCAGGCGAACGCCGGCGAAGTCATTCGCGCGTTTGGCAACTTCGTCGTGCGCGGCAACTACGTCGTTGGTGCCGTCGTCTTTTTGATTCTCACGATCATCCAGTTCGTCGTCATTGCCAAAGGCGGAGAGCGCGTGGCCGAAGTCAGCGCGCGCTTCGTTCTCGACGCGATGCCCGGCAAGCAGATGGCGATCGACGCCGAGCTGCGCGCCGGGACGATCGACGGCAACGAAGCGCGACGCCGGCGCCGCACGCTCTCGCGCGAGAGCCAGTTTTACGGGTCCATGGACGGCGCGATGAAGTTCGTCAAAGGCGACGTCATCGCGTCGCTCGTCATCACCGTCGTGAACATCGTCGGGGGCTTAAGCATCGGCATCGGCCAGAAAAATATGGAGATCGCCGATGCGCTCAAACGCTACGGCCTTCTCACCATGGGCGACGGTCTCGTCTCGCAGATCCCCGCGCTCGTCTTGTCCACTGCCGCGGCCGTTCTGGTCACGCGCGTCGCGAGCGAAGAGCCAGAGACGCCGCTCGGGCAAGAGCTCGCAAGCCAACTCTTCGGTCATCCGAAGGCGCTCAAGGCTGCAACGGTCTTCGTGATCATCCTTGCGCTCGTGCCGGGACTCCCCGCTCTACCTTTCGTCGTCATCGGCGCGGTGCTCTTCTTCATCGCGCACGCGCGAACTCGGCAAATTGTGCGCGACGACAAGCGCTCCGCGCGTCGCGACACCGCCTTCGTGCCGATGGTCGTGCCGTGGAGCGTCGAGGTCGCCGGAGATCTTGCGCCGCTGCTCGACGACGACGGAGATCTGCAGGGCATCCGAAGCATCGCGCGCAGTCTTCGCGAGAGTCTGTTCGCGGAGCTCGGTGTGCCTCTGCCGCTTGCTCGCGTGCGCGTAGACGACAACCTGCCTCCACGTCACGTCGTGTTGTCGCTCTTCGAAGTCCCGGCGCGCGTCTTTCCTCTTGCCAAAGAGGCATCGAAAGAAGACGCGCTCGCGAGCATCGGCGTCGCTCTCGGGGCCCTCTTGCGCGCGCGCGCCGCAGACTTCTTGGGGCTCGCGGAGACGCAGCGCATGCTCGACGAACTCGAACAGCTCGCGCCGGCCACGGTGCGCGCCGTCGTGCCCAAACCCGTGAGCCTCACGCTCCTCACCGATATCCTCCGCCGACTCGTCGAAGAGCGCATATGCGTCCGCGATCTGCGAGCCATCCTCGAGGCGCTCGCAACCGCTGGAGCGACGGAGAAAGATCCGCTCAGTCTCACCGAGCTCGTACGCGCCGAGCTTCGCCGCGCCATGACCTTTCGGCTAACGCACGGACAGAGTCAGCTTGGCGTCGTGCTCATCGATCCAACGATCGAAGACACCATTCGCCGCGCGATCACGCGCACTGCCGCGGGTGCATTCCTCACGCTCGCACCGGCGATCTCTCGCGATCTCGTCAGCGCCCTCGTTCGCGCTGCAACGGAGGCCGTGGCAGAGAGCGGTTCCCCGGTGTTTCTCACGCAGCCCGACATCCGGCGATTCGTGCGCAAACTCATTGAATCCGACCTTCCTGACGCAACCGTCGTGAGCTTCTCCGAGCTCCTGCCGGAAGTGACACTCCGCCCCGTCGCCCGCGCAAATCTTGTCGGGATTGGTTAGCGCGCCAAAGCGAATAGACCGCAAACGGTCACATTTTGGTGCGGGTCATTTTGCGCGGAACGATGCCCATGCGCATCACGACCTGCTTGGCTTCGCGCTCGAGCAGCGGGTGAATCTTTTTTTGCCCAACGAACATCCCGAGCAAGTGCGGATTGATTTCTGCAAGCTTTTTGACCGCGCGCGCGACCCCCTTCGTGTCGTTGACGGAAGCGTACGCGAACGCGCGCGACCGCCAGATCTGCGCGCGGAGATCGCTCATGTCCGGCGCCTCGGGGTTATAGAGATCGAGCGTGTCCATTGCCTTCTTTCCAAGGCCCGTGCGCGCCCAAGCCTCCGCGGCCACGGTGGCAAACATCGCGCGCGTCTTGGGTTCCTGCTGCTTGTCGATATCGAGTTTGTCGACGAGGCTGCGCGCGGGTTGAATCTCGCCGAGCGTAAGATGAATCATGGCGCGCATGGCCCGGACTTGACCGGCCACAGGCGCAAGCTCCTTGTCGAGATTCACCGCTTCGAGCGTGACGAGCGCTGCACGCGGATCGTCCTGCATCTGAAGTTGCGCCTTGGCGAGCGCCGCAGACGTATCGCTCTTCTTGAATTGGGAATTGATACGATCGAGCGCCTCCTTGCGCCCTTCTTGCGTATCCGCACCCTTGAGCAGCGCGCCGAGCGCCATCTGCTTTTTGACGAAGCTCTTAATCCAAACCAAAACGCCGATACCAAAGAGCGTGATGACACCCGCCACGGCTTTCGAAATCCAGCCCTGAAGGATGAATGCAATGATCCAGACAATGAGAGAGACGGAGCCAACACCCCAATAAATCCTCTTCAGATTGACCGGCGGAGGCTCTCCGCTCTTGGTGAGCTGACGCAGCTCTTGCTGGACCTCCGCAGCGCTCTTCTTTTTCTTTTTCCCATCAACCATGTTTGTGGTCATCCTTTTTGCTCGCCTGAATTCGTCTCGACGACAGCGGCGGTGGCGGCGTTAGGTTCGCACCCACGGGCTCGTGCGCCATCTCGGGATCGGCGGCTTGAACGAGCTTTCGCACGTGCACGAAGACGCTCTGAGCAATGGACATGCACGGCACTGCGAGCAGCGCGCCGACGACCTGGAAGAAGTGCTCGCCCACGAGCAGCGAGAAGATGACGAGCACGGGGTGAATCTTCGCCGAGTCGCCCATGATCTTGGGATTGAGCACATTGGCTTCGAGCTGGTGAATCCCGACGATCCACGCGAGAGCGAACGCCGCCGTACTCACCGATTGCGTGAGACCCAATGCCACTGCCGGAACGGCGCTGAAGATGGCGCCAAAAATTGGAATGAGACTCAGCACCGTCGCAATCAGTGCGAGCACGGGCCAATATTTGAGTCCGATGATCGCGAAACCAATGGCGCTGAGCACGCCATTGACGAGACAGATAATGAGCTGACCGCGCACGACGCCGGAGAGACCTTGATCGATACGCGCGAGCAGCTCCGCGAAGGATGCACGGCTCGTCGGGCGCAGAAGCGACGCAAAGAAATGAAGAATCCTTTCGCGCGTCAGCATGAGATACGCGGCGAGCATCAGCGTAATTCCGAAAACGAAAAAGAAGCGGCTGACACCCGCGATGATATCGCGACCTATGCGTACGATCTCGAGCGCGTTGTGCTGCGCGTACGTCAGGCTTTTGCCGGCGGCGTCGGCGACCATGCGTTCGACGTCGAACGTTCCATCGTAACCTTCGCGCACGGGTTCGATGACGTAGCCGCCGCCGGTCTTCGCCGGCGTGACAGCAATGGGGCCTTGAAACTCGATCGCGAAGGAACCGTCGGAGCGCGGACGTCCGACGATGGCGGCGTGTTCTTGCGGCGACTCGCTTGGCTCCGCGAACTCGTCGACACTTGGTTCCGTTCTTTCCTGCTCGCTCGGTGCGGGAGGACCCAAGCCGAGCGCGCGCAGGCGCTGTTGCGCCGCGGGCACCCAGTGATGGCGCACGGTGTGGCTGAGCGCGGGTAGCTCGCGCCGCAGTCCTGCGAGCTCCTGAGCCACTCGAGGTGCACCGAGACGAAGGATGGTGCCGAGCGAGCCGAGCACGACGACGTAGACCAGGATGACCGCGACGGCGCGCGAGACGCGCCGCTTTTCGACCCAAGCAACGGCGGGCGTGAGCACGTACGCGATGACGAGCGCGAGCACGAACGGCAAGAGCACTGCGTGCGAAACGAGGACGACGGCAACGGCGATCGCCGCCGAGACTCCAAGAAAAATGCCGTGACGACGCCGCGCAGGGGCCATGGAATCGATGCTCATGATCGCGGCCTCGCATCGGCGGCGCGTTCGCCGGGCACGTCGACAAAGGCGTGATGCAGGCGCTGCCACGCCTCGTCCAGATATTCGGGCATCACGCGCACGTCCGCGATGATGGGCATGAAGTTGTTGTCGCCGTTCCATCGCGGAACGACGTGTCCGTGCAGGTGATCGGCAACGCCGGCGCCCGCGGCTTTTCCGATGTTGAAGCCAACGTTCATCCCCTCGCAACCAACAGCGCGCTTGAGCCGCACCGTTGCTTCACGAAGCAACTTCATGAGCGCGACGTATTCGACCTCGTCGAGATCCGATGGCTGGGCGACGTGCCGGCGTGGCGCGACGAGCAGATGCGACGTCGTGAACGGATATCGGTTGAGACACACGAACGCGTGTTCTTGGGCGACGACGACGAGGTCTTCGCGAAAGGATGCAGCATCGTTCGGCACGGTGCAGAGAAAGCACTCGGAGCTCTTATGCCCAACGAGATATTCCATTCGCCAAGGTGCCCAGAGGGAGGTCGGCATGAGGGCCGCGAAGATAGCAGAGAGTGCCGGCGGCATCGTGGTACGTACGTCGTCCCATGGAACCGAAGCGCAGAAGGAAGCTGACGTCTTCGACGGCAGCCATGAAGCGCCACCAGCGCGGGAGCCGCTCCACTGCCGCCTCGGGCCTTACCGCCGAACGCATTCGCAACGAAGCTCTGCGCGTCATCGATGACGGCGGCCTCGAGACCTTCAGCACGCGCAAACTCGGCGCGGCACTCGGTTGCGAGGCCATGGCCATCTATTGGTATTACCCGAGCAAGGATTTGCTGCTCGACGCCGTGGCCCGCGGGATCATGTCGAAGCTTTCCACGTTGCTCCACGAAAGCCGAGAAGACCAAGGCTGGATCGACGCGTTGCGAACCTTTGCGCGCGCCCTTCGCAAGCTCGCGCACGAACACCCGCACGCCTTTCCACTTCTTGCAACGCGCGGCTTCGCGATGGACGGAACCGAAAACCTCGTCGAGCTTGCCCGGCACGAAGGCACGGACGACCGCCGTGCCGCTCACGGTTTCCATCTCGTGTGTAGCTACTGTTTCGGCTTCGTCTTCGACGAGCTCGCAAGTCTGCGCAGCTCCGCGACGACGGATATGGTCTCGCCCAGTCCTTTCGACCCAAGTCACTCGGGCGAAGTCTTCGAGTTCGGTCTCGACGTCATCTTGCGCGGTCTTTCGTCATGAGCGTTCTCGCAGCCATTGACGTCTCCAAGTCGTTCGGTGCGCGGAGTCTTCTCGCGGGGGCCTCCGTGACGATCGACGACGGCGAACGTATCGGCGTTGTCGGGCGCAACGGCGCAGGCAAAAGCACGTTCGCCAAGATCTTGGCTGGCTTCGAAACAGCCGACACGGGATCCATCGCGGTCCGTCGCGGTGCACGCATCGCGTACCTCGCCCAAGAACCGATCCTCGACGCTCACCGCACCGTGCACGCCGTGGTCGAGGACGGACTCGATGCATGGCTCGATGCGCGAAGACGTCATGAAGAATTGACCGATCGCATCGGGCGCGAACCCGCCACGGCGAACGCACTCCTCCCCGAGCAACTTGCCGCGGCCGCAGAGATCGAACGCCTCGGCGGTTGGGAACGCAACCATGAGGTTGCAAGCATCCTCATGCACCTCGGTGTCGCGGATGTCGCCGATCAATCTGCAGGCGCACTGAGCGGTGGCCAGAGGCGCCGCGTTGCGCTCGCGCGCGTCATCGTTGGTGCGCCCGACGTCATGATCCTCGACGAGCCAACCAATCACCTCGATGCCGACACCATCGACTGGCTCGAAAACTACCTCGCCTTGGAGTTTCGCGGCGCGGTCCTCCTGGTCACGCACGACCGCTGGCTGCTCGATCGCGTAGCCTCGCGCACACTCGAAATCGATGGCGGCAAAGTCTATTCGTACAACGGTGGCTATGCCGACTACCTCGCCGCGAAGGCCGAGCGCCTCGCGCTGGAGGAGCGCACGGAGAGAAATCGTCAGAATTTCCTTCGCACGGAGCTCGAGTGGCTCGCTCGCCAACCCAAGGCGCGCACGGGCAAGCAGAAGGCGCGCATCAGCCGCGCGGAGGCTGCACGTGACGTCGCGCCGTCGCGTCAAGACGTGCGCGTCGTGGTCTCCGCGGAGGTCAGCGACACGGGCCGCAGCGTCGTCGACGTGCGCGGGCTCGGTATCAAGATGGGGGATCGCTGGCTCGTCCGAGATCTGGATCTCGCGATCACTTCTGGCGAGAGGCTCGGCATCGTCGGACCGAACGGCGCCGGCAAGACGACGCTTCTTCGCGTCGTGCAGGGTGCCGTGCCGCCAACGCAAGGCGCGATGGTGCTCGGGCGGCGCGTGCGCATTGGCTACCTCGATCAAAATCGCGAAGGGCTCGATCCCGATCTCACGGTGCTCGAAACGGTGGCCGAGGCCATTCCTCTCGTTGAAAAAGAGCGCGTGGATCCGCGTAGCTACCTCGAACGATTCGCGTTCGACGGCAACGCGCAGAAAAAGAGAGTGTCGGCTCTTTCGGGTGGCGAGCGCGCGCGGCTTGCGCTCGCACGCTTGCTTGCGTGTTCGGCGAACCTTCTGCTTCTCGATGAGCCGTCGAACGATCTCGATACCGATACGCTGAGCGCGCTCGAAGATTTCCTCTCGACGTATGAAGGTTCGTTGCTCGTCGTCACGCACGATCGTTATCTGCTCGATCGCGTCACAACGGGGATCCTCTGCTTTGAAAGCAACGGAAGAGTGACGCGTTACGCGGGCGCCTACCAAGCCTATGCGGCTGCACGCTCGCGCATCGAAGAAGAGCGGCGAAAATTGCAGAATGCAAGTAACGCAGACGAGAAGATAGCGCGCCGCGAAAACAAGAAGACCTCCGGGCTATCGAAGAACGAACAGCGCGAGCTCGACGGGATCATGGACAGGATCGACGAGGCCGAGAGAGCCGCGCACGCCATCGAATCCGAGCTCGGCGATCCATCGCTCTATGCGGGCGGCCAGGAGACTCCGCGCGCTGGCGAGATCCGCGCACGTCTCGACGACGCTCGCGCACTTGCTGCCAAACTCACGGCGCGCTGGGAAGAACTCGAAGCCAAGAAGAACGCGACTTAGCACGCACGCAATCGATCGAGTGCGATCGCACATGCAGCGCGAACGCTGAGATGATTCCATGCGGCCGGGCCGCGAATGGGTGCGAGCACTGCGTCGGCGCTCGCGATGACTGAAGGCGCGAGACCCCAGCCTGTGCCGAATACGAGCAGCACCGGACCACCTGGCTCCTCGAGTGCGCGACGAGCCGCAGCAAAATCGATTGTCTTGCCGACGTCACGCGCCGCGGTCACCCAGACCGTGACACGCTCATCGCCTGCACCCGCGAGCGCACACACCGCGTCCTCGAGTGACTGCACCGGACGAACGACCGAGAGCGCCTCTTTCCGATCGGGGATGCGTTGGGCGCTCGAGCCGAAAGTCCAATGCGAAACGATCTTCGTGACGAGCTCGCGCTGAAGAGCGATGGGATGCACGACGAAGTAATCCGTGCAGCCGTACGTGCGCGCGCTCCGCGCGAGATCATGCACGTCGAGGTTCGTGAGCGCGGTCGTGACGATCTCGCCGCCCTTGGCGAGCACCGGATGGTGCACGAGCGCAATGGCGAGTCGGCGGCTCATCCCTTTTTCACTTTTTCGACAAGCTCGGGGCGGCGCGCGAGCGTCTTCTGCACCGACTGTTCGCGACGCCACGCAGCAATGCGCGCATGGTTGCCTGACGAGAGCACCTCGGGAACGCTTTGGCCGCGAAATTCCGAGGGTCTCGTGTACTGCGGATATTCGAGCAGTCCTTCTGCGCCGTGGGACTCCTCGCGCGTGGATTCGGCATTGCCGAGCACCCCCGGCAGAAGGCGCACGGTGGCTTCGATGACGGCCATCGCGCAAACCTCTCCGCCGGTGATCACGAAATCGCCGAGCGAGATCTCTTCATCTACGAAACTTCGAACGCGTTCGTCGAAACCTTCGTAGCGACCGCAGACGAGCATGATCGCCGGCTCAGTCGACAACGACGACGCGATGGATTGCGCGAAAGGCCGTCCCTGCGGTGTCAGAAGAATGCGCCTTGCCTGCGGCTTGCCCGCCGCGCGGGCGTCTGCATCGAGCGCCTCCATGCATGCAACGAGAACGTCGACACGCATGACCATGCCACTGCCGCCGCCATACGGCGTGTCGTCGACGCTCTTGTGTTTTCCGAGACCGAAGTCGCGCGGTGAACGGAATCGCACTTCGAGCTGCCCGCCCTCCACGCCGCGCCCAACCAAACTCGTAGAGAGGAAGGTTTCGAAGAGCTCCGGAAACAACGTCACGACATCGACACGCACGCGAGCAAGCTTACCAGCCTGCTGCGCAAACCGATGCGTCGGTTGGGCGCTCCGCTCCGTGCTCAAAGGCCGCAAAGCCTGTTCCGCTCGGTGCTCGCGCCCGCCCTAGCCTCGGTTCGCTCGCGACGGCTGGTAAACATGCTCGCTCTCGACGAATCATTGCTTGCGCGATTTGCTCATCGCTTGACGCTCCACGTCCTCGAGCGTTGCGAGCGTCACGACGCGTCCCGATACGTCCACGTTCGCAACGTAAGCGTCGGTCAACGGAACCTCCCAGCACGTCTCCCCATCGTCCGCGCGAACAAGTATCGTCTGCGCCGCGGGGTACGTCAGGATCTCGGTGATCTCGCCGATGCGTGCATCTTGCAAGCGAACCTCCGCGCCGATGACGTCGACGGCGTAGAACTCACCTGCGTCCGGCTCGGGGAAGTTCGCACGGCGCACACAGATCTGTGCACCGCGAAGTTCCGCGGCTCTATCGCGATCATCGACGGAGAAGAGCTTCATGAGGATCGCGTCGCCCGCGCGCCGCGCGCTCTCTACCGAGACTTCGTGCTCGTCGCCGTCAGACAGGCGTACGAGCACTTCGTCTTGCGCGAGAAGCGTGTCGCTCTGCGTATTGAAAACGCGAAGACGCACCTCGCCATGCACGCCGTGCGGTCGCGCAATCTCGGCAAGCGGCACCCAAACGACCTTCTCGTTCACCTCAACTCCCGAACACGTTTGATAACCGTTGCGAGCGACGCGATGCCAAGGCGGGCCCGAGGAGCCCGCGAAAGCGTACGTTGTTGTACGTGCGCAGGCACCGCAGGGCCCAACGCAGGCATCGCGGCGCGCAGCAGGTTAGCAAACGTGTTCAATCGACGATGTCGAGATGCGCCCGTCGTCCGAGTTTGGTGGAGGCGGCAGCGAGAATGGTGCGCATCGACTGAGCGGTGCGACCCTCTTTGCCGATGACTTTGCCGACGTCTTCTTTCGCCACGCGCAATTCGATGAGGCTGTTGTGCTCGCTCGTGATCTCCGTGACCAGAACCTGATCGGGATGATCCACGAGTTCGATTGCGATGGATCTGATTAGCTCTTTCAACGCCATTCCGTTGACCCTCGGCTGCGCCGTTGGTGCGTGCACTATTTGGCGGCGGAGGCGTTTGCCTTCGCAGCAGCCTTGAGCAGACGCGTGAGCGTGTCTGACAGAACTGCGCCTGACGAACGCCAGTAAGCAACGCGCTCCGCGTTGATCTTGAGAGGCTGATCTTTCGTTTCCTTCGCAGGATCGAAGGTGCCGATGTTCTCGAGAAAGCGTCCGCCGCGCGGGCTACGCGAGTCCGTCACGACTACGCGGTAGAAGGGCTTCTTCTTCGTGCCTTGGCGGGCGAGGCGGATTGAAACAGCCATGAGGGAACCTTCGTCTCCAGATCAGCGAGCAATGAAAAGTGAATCTCCCAACTACGGGGCGGCGCAAGTTATCGGTCTATTCCACATGTGTCAAGCGACTACCTCGTTGCTTCAAGCGAGTTCTAGATCGCTTTCAAGCTTCAGCCATTTACGCTCATCACGACCGTGAGGTGACTGAGCAGCCTGAAGTGGCCGAGCATTCCAAAAATCTTGAGCTCCCCCTTGCGTGTAGCCTGCACCATTGACCGGAGCGCATCGAGCGAGGCGCGGTCCGTGGGGATGGGCAGGGCGAAGGGTCGCGTGAGAGGCACGTTCGACATCGTCATGATCGCATCCGACGAGCCGCGCACCGTGACATCAGGTACGCCGAGGATTCCGTCGTGCACGATGAGACGACCGAGCCGGAACTCGAGAGTCAGCGCGACGTCCGCGTCGTCGGCAACGAGTGCGACGGTGCCGTCGAGCGCGTCGAAGTCCTTCTTTTTGTGAGGTTTGCTCTCGATGTTCTGGCGTACCAGCTCCGCCAGCATCTGAGCAAACGCGTTGTCCTCCGCGCCCTGGGCAAGCTGAACGAACGATGCTCCCATCACTCTCCCTCCGGTCCAACGGCCTGCATCGACGTGATGCCAATCGCCTTGAGTTGCGGTTCGATCTTCGCGCGCGGACCAACGATGACCACGATGGCGTTCGCCACGTCGACGTATTGCCGCGCGAGAGCGGAAAGATCTTTCTTGCCTGCAGAATACATGCGAAGGCTCGCGTTCGCGTCGTGATCGGGCGGCAAGCCGACGCCCGCGATCCGCCCGATCCGCTTCGCTGCAGCTTCGACGCTTTCGTAGGCCTCGATGAGATCTGCGCGAGCGAGCATTTTTGTCTTTTCGACTTCCTCGTCTGTGAGGCCATCCCGCGCGAAGTCTTCCATGTCGGCCAGCATGGCTTTGAGAGCGTCGCCCGTGTGCTCGGTTTGTACGGCAGCGTCTGCCGCGAACATGCCTTCGTACTTCGAGAACGAAAAACGTGAGTGCGCGCCGTAGCTCCAACCGTGCTCCTCGCGCAGATCTTGATTCAGACGCGACGTGAAACTTCCCCCGAGCGCAGAGTTGACACGGACGAGCGGCGGCGCATTGGCGTCACCCGCCCGCACGCCTTGGCGCACGACGCTGATGACCGACTGCGGCGCGTCGGCCCGATCGACGACAATGATTCGTCTATCTTTCGGAGGCTCTACGTCCGCGCGCGCTTTGCTGACGTTCGTGGCCCTTGGCTTCCACCCGGCAAGCGCCTTGTCGAGAAGCGGATCGAGTTCGGCTCGCGTGATGTCGCCAACGACGACGCACGTGGCTTCTTCGGGGAGCCACCACTCTCTGTAAAATTTCGTGATGTCGGCGAGCGTCACCTTCTTGGCTGCCTTCAGTGTGCCGCTCGTGGGATGGCCATACGGGTGGCGCGCTCCATAGAGTGCAGTCTGCGCGACCACCGCGGCAACGGCATGCGGCTCGCTCTGGCGCGCACGCAGCTCGTTGCTCCAGAGATCGTGCACGCGCTTCCACTCAACCTCCGAAAACGTAGGTTTAACGACTACGTCGCCGAAGATGAGCGAAGCGGGCGAGAGATTCTTCTTTAAACTCGTTAGCTGCACGAAAGAGTAGTCAGCGTACGCGCCGGTCACGAGCGACGCGCCGAGTCGGTCGACGTCGCGCGCGATGTCGAGGGCGCCGCGGCTGCCAGCGCCCTCGTCGAGCATGTTCGCCGTGGCGAACGCGACGCCGCCTCGGTTTTCCGGATCGCTCGCTGCCCCCGCGCGAATCACGATCTGCATCGAGACGATGGGCAGCGCGTGGCGCTCGAGCAGCCACACGGCCATGCCGTTCGAAAGCTTGTAAGATACAGGCACCGGCGGCGTGAAGGGCGTAGGCGTTTGTAGTACGGGGCGCAGACCGAGCGGATCGATCGCGCCAGGCGCGCCCGCGTCCGCGCTCACCGTGGCAGCAGGTGCGGCGACGATCATCGGCGGAGGCTTCGCCGCTCGTCCCCCGCACGCCGCCGCGAGCGCAAGAGTCGCGATGAGGACGCCTTTCACGTGCATGCATCTCACTTGCCGCTCTCCTTTTTAGGAACGACGCGGATGACGACGCGCGCGTTTGGCAGGAGGAAGGTCTCTGCAACCTTCTGGATGCCTGCTGCACTTGCGGTGCGATAACGCGCGAGATCCTTTTCGGTGTAGCCCGGATCCCCCACTTCGGCCTCGTACATGTTGAGCAACGACGCACGCTCGCGAAGGCTCTCGAGGCGCGTGACGAACGACGTCTCGATCATATTTTTGGCTCGTTCGAGTTCGTCGCTGGCGATGGGTTTGCTGCGGGCGAGGGCGAGCTCCTTGTCGATGGCCGCCTCCAGGGCGTCGAGCGAGACTCCGGGGCGTGCGATGACACCGATCTCGAAACGCGAGCCAAGCGTGCCCGAGTCTTGAGATGCATCGACGCTCTGGGCAAGTTTCTGATCGTAGACGAGAGTCTTGTAGAGGCGGCTCGCCTTGCCGCCGGCGAGTGCAACCGAAAGCAAATCGAGCTCGGCGTCGCCTTGCGCAAAGTGCCTTGGCGTCTGCCACGCCATGACGATCTTGGGTAACTCGACGTTGTCTTCGATCGTTTCACGCACGACGCTCGTGAGCGTCGTCTTCGTGTCGCTGAAGCCGGGTGCGCCTGGATCCTTTGGCTTTCCGCGCGACGGGGCGGTGCCGAACCAGCGATCGATCTTGCCTTTGACGGACTGCGAATCGAAGTCGCCCGCAACGACGAGCGATGCATTTGCTGGGTCGTAGTACGTCGCGAAGAACGCCTTGACGTCGTCAACCGTGGCCGCCTCGAGATCTTCGTGCGAGCCGATGACGGGGTGATGATACGGATGCCCGACCGGGTAGAGCAACTCCGGCATCCGGAGTTCCACCTTGGCGTACGGCGTATTTTCCGAGGTCTGGCGCCGCTCGTTGCGTACGACGTCGCGCTGCGCGTTGAGTTTGTCGTGCGTCATCAAAGGACCGAGATCGCGCAGCCGATCCGCTTCGAGCCAGAGAAGCAGATCGAGCGACGTGTTCGGACCAACGTTGTAGTAGTCGGTGCGATCCTGACTGGTCCACGCGTTGTTGTAACCGCCCGAGGCTTCCATCCATGCGTCGAAGGCTTTTGGCGGCGCGCGCCGCGTACCCATGAACATGAGATGTTCGAACAAGTGCGCGAAACCAGTCTTATCTGCCGTCTCAAAGCGCGAACCAACCCCGTACGACACGTTGACGACGACCATGGGGATGGTGTGCTCTTCGTGGAAGATCACCGTCATCCCATTCGGCAGCGTGGTCCGCGTGAACGGAATGGAGACGTCCGCGCGCGCCGAAGCTGCGAACGCGAGCAAGCCAAACCCGCACGCGAGGGCGAGAATGGAAGAGCGAATCGGCATGGCGTCCGGACATAGCATGGTAAAGCGAGCTGATCGGCGAGAAGGAGAGCCGTGGACGTCGACGCAGCGCGTGAAGAACGACGTGCTCTGGCTGCTCGCGCGCACCGCTCTCGCGGCGTCGACGCACGTGCCTCGCCGCGTGCTCGTCCGTCTCGGTGCGGCTCTCGGCGCCGTGGCGTATCACGTGTTGCCGTCTGTACGTCGAACGGCCCTCGAAAACGTCGCGCGTGCCTTTCCGGAGCTTGCACCCTGTGCACGCGGAGCCCTCGTCCGAAAGACGTATGCGACGCTAGGCGCCCATCTCGGTGACGTCGTCGCGATGCTCGATCCGTCGCGCCCGCTAAGGCCCCTGCCCTTTGCCGACGGCGCGCGCGCGTGCATGATCCGAGCGATCGCCGAAGGCCGTGGTGTCGTGTTCGCGTCTGCCCACATCGGCCCGTGGGAGCGAGTCGCCGCGTCGCTCGTCGTCCGCGGTGTGCCGCTTACGGTCGTCGCGCGCGAGGCCTACGATCCGCGTTTCACCGCGATCTACGATCGACTCCGCGGCGGGCGCGGCGTCCGCGCCATCTACCGCGGCGCGCGCGGAACGGCAGCGAGGCTCTTGAGAACACTGCGGCGTGGTGAGGTGCTTGGTATCCCCATGGATCTCGCCTCGCGCGTGCCAAGCATCGATGTCCCGTTTCTTGGTGTTCCTGCTCCAACGGCCGTGGGACCGGCACGCCTCGCGCTGCGCACGGGCGCGGCCGTCGTGGTGGGCACGGCCGCGCCCGCCGGAGATGGCCATGTCGTCGTGACGATGACACGCATCACGACGGCCGACCTCGATCCGACCGAAGCCGGCGAGCGAACTCTGACAGCGCGCATCAACGAAGAACTCAGTCGGCGCATCCGAGCCATGCCGGAAGCGTGGGTCTGGATGCACCCGCGCTGGCCAGCCTCCGCGTAACCCAGGTATGCTCCAGCGATTCGGATGGTCGACAAAATTCCGCGCCTCATCTCGAATGTCGACGTGCGGACGTTCAAGCTCGATCCGACCGACGGGTTCGTAATCGCGCGGATTGATGGCCGTCTGGGGCTGAAAGCCCTCGCGCTCGAGACGGGATTGCCGGAATTCTCCGTTGAGCGATCGCTCGACAAACTCGAACAGCTCGGTCTTATCGAACGCGTCGACCCGACCGCGTCCGTCGCACCGCCGCCCGCGACATCCGTCGCACCGCCGCCCGCGACATCCGTCGCACCGCCACCTGCAACCGAGCCGGAATACGACCCGATCGAGCTCGAGGAGGTGTGCGATCTGCCCCTCGAGCAGAAAAGACGGATCCTCGATTTGTATTATCGGCTGGACGATCTCGATCACTACATGCTTCTCGGCGTCTCCGCGGATGCCGACAAGAAATCGATCAAGCGCGCATACTTCGAGCTCGCGGCGCTGACGCATCCCGATCGCTACTTCAAGAAGAACCTCGGATCTTTCCAGCCGAAGATGACGGCGCTCTTCGCGCGGATCACCGAGGCGCACGACATGCTCGTCGACCGCGACAAGCGCGCCGAATACGATACCTATCTCAGGGAGGTCGCAGCCACGCGCGGGATGGAAGCAACCATCGCGCGCGCGCAAACCGTGTCCGTCTCGAGCCCCCCTCCCGACGAGATCCGTGCGCGAAAGGAGGCACTCGCGCGGCGTTTGCTCGGAGGACAGACCCGATCGTCGAGCTCGTCGTCGCTCGCTGCCGTGCGACCGTCGTCACCCGAGGTGCCGAAGTTCGCTTCGTCTGCAGACGCCGTCGACGCATTGAAGCGGCGCTACGAAGAACGCGCGGAGAGCGCCATGCTCGCGCAAGCGCGCAAGTACACCCAGAGTGCCGAGGAGTCCCTCGCCAAAGGTGATCTCGTGGCTGCTGCGAGCGCATTTGGAATCGCGACGAAGTTTGCCCCCAACGACTCGGCCCTTGCTGCTCGCTTTCAGGAGACGAGGACGCAAGCGAGCGTCATTTTGATTGAGAGCTACATCAAACAGGCCGAATACGAAGAAAGGAACCAGCACTGGGCCGAAGCCGCGCGCACATGGCAGAAAGTCGTCAAGATTCAGGCGAACCATGTCCGAGCGAACGCGGGCGCTGCGCGGGCTCTCTTCCAGGCCGACGATGGGGATTTGCATCAAGCAGCGGAGCACGCAAAGAAAGCCATCGCGAGCGATCCTTCGATCGTCGCGAGCCACGTCATCCTCGCGGAAATCTATCTCAAGGCGGGCCTCGTCGCGTCAGCCAGACGTGCAGCGGAAGCGGGCTTGAATGTCGACTCCGCAAACGCGATGCTTCAAGGCATTGTGGCCAGAGCAGCGAAAACAGCGAAAGCAACAGGCGGATGAACGACTCCCACATTTCGAAGTCAGTCGTGTAGTCTTTTGAGTCGTCGGCTTTAGAATCGACGGCGGAGATGGCGGGCATGGAGAAAGTCATCGGCATCGATCTCGGCACCACGAACTCGTGCGTCGCCATCGTGGAAAACGGCGCCCCGGTGGTGATCCCGAATCGTGGTGGATACAAGACGACTCCATCCATGGTGGCCGTGACCGAAGCCGGCAAGCGTCTCGTCGGCCATATCGCCAAACGTCAAGCGATCACCAACGCGGAGAACACGGTCTACGCGGCCAAGCGCCTGATCGGTCGCAAGTGGACCTCTCCCCAGGTCAAAAATTCGATCGCGATGTCGAGCTATCGGATCGTGGAAGGTCCGCATCGCGATGTTCGCATCGTGCTCCGCGAAAAAGAATTCGGCGTCCCCGAGATCAGCGCGATGGTGCTGCAGGAGATGAAGGTGATCGCCGAAGACTACCTCGGCGAAGCGGTGCACAAGGCGGTCGTCACGGTCCCTGCGTACTTCAACGACAACCAGAGGCAGGCGACGAAAGACGCCGGCGAGATCGCTGGCCTCGACGTCATTCGCATCATCAACGAGCCCACCGCTGCGGCGCTCTCGTACGGTTTCGGCCGCAACGTGGAGAAGACCGTGGCCGTCTACGATTTCGGCGGCGGCACCTTCGACATCTCCGTCCTCGAGATCGGCGCGCACGGCGTCTTCAAGGTCATCGCAACGGCGGGCGACACGTTCCTTGGTGGCGAAGATATCGACGCGCGCGTGATCGATTGGCTCGTGGAGGGCTTCAAGGAAGAGCACGGCATCGACCTTCGCCAAGATCGCATGGCCCTTCAGCGTCTGAAGGATGCCGCCGAGAAAGCAAAGTGCGAACTGTCGAGCGTTCGTGAGACGGAGGTAAACCTCCCTTTCATCATTTCGAACGGCCGCAACGAGGCGCTTCACCTGCAGCGCACGCTCACGCGTCAAGAACTCGAAGAGCTAAGTTCTGATCTCATCGAGCGGACAATCGACATCTGCAAGCAGACGCTCGAAGACGCCAAGCTCGAAAAGGACGAGATCGAGGAGGTCGTGCTCGTCGGCGGGATGACGCGCATGCCGAAGATTCAGGCGAGCGTAGAGCAGTTCTTCGAGAAGGAGCCGAACAAGGGCGTCCACCCCGACGAGGTCGTTGCGCTTGGTGCTTCCATTCAGGGCGCGGCGCTCACGGATGACAGGCACCAGATGGTCTTGCTCGACGTCACGCCGCACGCGCTCGGCATCATGACGTTCGGCAGCTATTTCGAAGAGCTCATCCCGCAGAACACCACGGTGCCAACGCACCGTACGAAGATCTTCACGACGAGTCGCGACCATCAGACCGCCGTGAAAATCCTTGTCATGCAGGGCGAGAGCGAGCGCGCGGAAGACAACGAGCTTCTCGGCGAATTCATTCTTACGGGTTTGCGTCGCGCGCCGAAGGGCACCGTTGAAATCGAGGTCACCTTCGAGATCAATGCCGACGGCATCGTTTCGGTGCGCGCGAAAGACTTCGAGACGGGTCTCGAGCAGTCGATTCAGGTCACGGCAACGAGCGGCCTGACTCGCGACGAGATCAAAACGATGATGGACGACGCAAAAGGCGATCTCGTCGATCGGCGCACGTCGGAGGAGTTCGAAGCAAAAAAGCAGGAGGCCGACAAACTCATCGCCGAGATCGAAAAACTCTTTCCGCAGGTCGAGCAGATCGTTGCATCGAGCGATTTCGGTCGTGAAGCCATCGAGAAGGCGAAGGCCATCGTTGGTAAAGCACGCACCGCGATTGAGCGGCGGGACGTAGCAGCCATAAAGGAGCAGATTGAGGGCCTGACGCGGACCCACCGCATGTTCAAGGGAGTCGTCGCAAAAACCTAAATACGTGTTGACCAGCCGTGTCGAAGAATCTCGAAATACCAACGGAGGAAGTTGGTGCCTCGAATAACGAGGATGACCAGGAATGCCCTACCGTGCCGCCGCCATTCGATTTCGAGGCGTATGCAAAGGAGATCGCGTCGAAGGGCGAAGACGAATCACTCGAGGGCAATCCGCATACGCGCATCACGCCAAGGAGCGGCATCGAACGCGTACAGGACAAGCTTGCGACCATGTCCGAGGGGTACGACGCGAGCGAGCTCATTGCCCAAGCGGACACCGACGAACGTGTGAGAGACACGTTTGCGACCATCCCTGATGGGTATGATGCGATCGATCTCAATGCTGCGCGGGCGAGCGCCGACGCCGTAACGGCACACGAGATGAACGATCGCGTTGCCGCGGGCGACTACGCGGGCGCGCTCGATATCGCCAATAAGCTCGTTGCCATGGATGGCAATGACATCAGCGCGAGGGTGTGCGCCGAGACGTGCCAGATGGTTTTGCGACAGATGTATGCCGCACGTATCGGGCCACTCTCGCGCGTGCCCGTGGTGATGGTGCCGCGCGATCAATTCCGATGGCTGTCTATCGACCATCGCGCGGGGTTCATGCTGTCGCTCATCGACGGAGCCTCCACATTGGAAATGCTTCTCGACCTGAGCGCGATGCCCGAGCTCGATACACTCAAGATCCTCTCTGATCTTGCGCAGCAACGCATCATCTCGTTTAAGTAGATCGAGATGGACGCTGGCGGCGAGAGGCATCGGCTGCGCAAAGAGATTGAGCGCGCACTGCGGCGTGCATCCGATCCGGTGGACGTACTTCCACGACTCGTGCGGCTCGCGCAGCTTGCGCCGGACAAGAGTGATGACGGGGTCTTCGCGAACGTGCAGCTTGCGGAGCTGCTCGTCGAGCGGCATCCGTGGCGTGCGGCGGTCTACGCACGGCGCGCGCTCGTGCACTGCGCGTCGGACGATCGCGCGTGGGCCGTACTCGCGTTCTGCCACACGCTGCTCGGTAACTTCCGCTCGGCCGTAGCCGCATACAGGAGCGCGCTCGCGTGTGCGCCGGCAAACCCTTGGTACGCGCACAACCTCGGTCAGTTGCTCGACGTCGCGCTCGGTCGGCCGCAGCATGCATTGCCGTGGCTTCGTAGAGCGCACGCAGCGAAGAGCGACAA
The DNA here is from genome assembly GCA_009781005.1 of Polyangiaceae bacterium. Taxonomy (GTDB): domain Bacteria; phylum Myxococcota_A; class Polyangia; order Polyangiales; family Polyangiaceae; genus Labilithrix. Next base: position 21,120 of record WQYX01000022.1, read on the forward strand.
CTCGGAGATCGTCGCATCGTATGTCCACGCACTCGGGCGGGCAGGATGCATCGCCAAAGCTCGCCCAATTCTCGCGCGCGCAATCGGGCGCTTTCCATCTCGCGAGTTCGAAGCGCTCATGCGCTGGCTCGATCAGGGCGCGCCCTCTCCGGAGCGAGCACGAATCGTTCTCGGCCAGGCGCGAACCACGTCTCACGTGAGCAACGATGCAAAGCTCACGCAGCTTTTGATTCGCGGGCTCTCGCACTTGCCGCTCGACACAACGCAGCGCGACCGTGCACTTTTGCTCGCGCGCGACGCGCTCGCAAACCGTCCGAACATTCCGCGATCGTCCGTGGTCGCGCGCTCCCGGGCCCATCACGCCCACGTCGACGATGATGCCGGGCTCGCAGCCGCCGTCGCGTACGCCATCGTGTTCGTCGATCGCGTACCGCTTTCGCATGCCGAGGTAGCCGCCCCATTTCGTGTTGCCGTCGGACATCTTCGCGGGCGATTCGCGGAGCTTCGCGCCTGGTTGGATCTGATTCCAGGCGATGCGCGCTACGCCACCCCTCGACACTGACCGCCTCGACCTCGCGTCAGCTTGAAAGCGGCCTAATATCGCGCGCGATGCGAACGCCCATTGACGCTGCGCTTCTTTCGATCCTTCTCATTGCTCAAGCGGCTCATGCCCAACCTGAGACCGCGCCCGTCGCGCCCGCGCAGAGCAGCGACATCCCCGCTCCTCCGGATGTCGTCGACCCAATGCTGCGTCCCGTTGCGCGTGCACAAATCGAAATCGCCACGTGGGATGATGCGCTCGCCTACCTTCGTGCGCGTTCCACCGATCTTCGCATCGCGCTCGACGAAGTGACGCGTGCCGAGGCGCAATCGCGCACGGCGCTCGCCGGTGCCCTTCCGCAGATTAACGGACAGGCAGCCTTCACGCACAACCTGATCACCAACGAGTCGAGTCAGATCTCGGGACTCACCGCCAATGGCATTCCGATCTTCACGGATGTCAAAACGCCGTATCCCAACTACCTCTCCGGCTCGATCGTCGCGACACAACCCGTCGTTGCGTTTCGCACGTGGAACAGCATCGGCACCGCGCGCGTCGCGGTGGACGCAGCAAAAGAGTCCGTGAGCGACGTCAAACGCCAGATCGCGCTCGGCGTCGCGAACGCCATCGTTGGCGTCGTCACTGCCGAGCGCGTTTGCGAACTCAATCGCATCGGATTGCGCAACGCGCTTCAGCGTCTCGAGCTCACCGTGCGCAAGGAGGCTCTTGGCGGCGCATCCGGAATCGACGTCGTTCGCGCGCGCCAAGACGTGGAGACCGCGCGCTCGACTCTCGTGGCAGGCGACGAGTCACTGCGTCAATCGCGTGAGTCGCTCGGTCTCGCTCTTGGTGTACCCGATCAGATTGGCGTTGCGCCAAACGTCGACATCAGCGGTCTCGAGCAGGGAACGCGTGCCGTCTGCAAGCCGGCCTCGTCCGTCGACGAACGGCCTGACATCGCGGCGCTTCGCACGCGCATGGAGGTTGCACACCGCAACGTGAACGACGCGAAGTATCAATACGCGCCGACTCTCACGTTGCAGTCCCAACTTGGTACGACGACGATCGACACGGGCATCGCGCCAAACACAACGTGGAATGTCCAAGCCGTGCTGAACGTGCCCATCTGGGACGGCGGCGCACGGTACGGCAACGTGCGTGACGCCAAGGCGCAGGAGCTCGAGGCCTTCGAGAAGCTCACATCGCAACGGAGGCAAGCCACCGTCGAGATCGCGCGCGCACGGCGTGCGGTGGCGGTGACCGAAGAGCGCCGCGCCGTCGCCGAATCGACGCGCGATCTGGCCATTGAAAACGATCGCCTCACCCGCCTCGCCTATCAGGAAGGCCGCGGCACGAGCCTCGAGCTCGTCGCGACCGCGCAGGCGTTACGCGAAGCGGAAATCGAGCTTGCTTTGCGCGAGTTCGAAACTGTCAACGCACGTGTCTCGGCCCTTCTCAGTTTGGCAACATGCCCCTGGTAGGCGCAACCATTTGGTTGCATCCTAGCCTTCCTGAGGAGCGGCGGCGTCCCAGCCGGTGACGCGTGCGAGCTCGCTCAGCGCGACGTTGTAGTCCATGAGTGCTTGCACGTGGTTGGCGCGCGCGTAAACGTACGAGCGAAGGGGTTCGATGAGATGGCGCTCGTCCTTCGTGCCGAGATCGATGGCGTCTTGCACGCTCGAGATCCATCGCTTCGCGCGGTGCTCGGCGCGATCCCAATTTTCCTCGCGAGCTTTCGCTTCCACCGCTGACGCGTAGGCGCTCTCCACTTCGACGGCGGTACCGCCGAGAGCGAGACGCTCGAGCGACCGTGCCTCTTCGAGCTGCGACTCGGCAAATGAGACGCGCGCTTGCTTCGGCAAGAGATCGAGTCCCCACTCGATACCGAACGCGAAGCCCGCGCCGAAGCCGTTGTATGCGTCACCGATCCATGCCGTGTTTTGCGGCGTAGCGCTTGGCGCAACGCTGTAAGAGAAGCCGAGGCCGAGACCGATGTTCGGAAAGAGCTGCGCCCGCGCAAAGTCGACTTGGGCCTTGCGTGCGGCGACGCCCGCGCGTGCACGATTCACGTCTGCGCGGAAGAGGCGCGCGGCGGTGAGATACCGAACGACCGGCCAGAGCACCACGTTCGGCTTTCGCATCGGTTCGTCAGGAATGTCGAATGCGGTCTGCACGCCTGTCAGAAAGCGGAGCGCGGCACTCGCATAGCCCTCGCCCTTCTTTGCCTCGGCAACGCGCGCATTGAGTTCGTCGCGATAGATCTCGAGCCGGAGGCGATCTGGTTCCTCGACGGACGTGTCGCCCTTATCGAGCTTCTTCGCAGTACTGTCGATGGCTTTGTCGAGGTAAGAGAGCACCTCGGTGGCGATGTACTGTGCATCGCGCGCGAGCATGAGCCCGAAAAAGGCGCGGCGCACGTCCATGCGGATTTGCTGGCGAGCCGCTTCCATGTCCCACTCGCCGAGCCGGACCTGCGCTTCGGCCGCACGCTTGATCGAATCGATCTTGCCGAAGGTGTAGAGCGGGACGGTGCCTTGCACCTTGAACTGCAAGAACGGCTCGTAGCTCGAGCCGATGCCTTGATTCAAGATGGTGCGCGGAACGGCGTTGTAGAAAGGCGTGCCGCCGAGTTGCGGAAGCACGCCGAAGGTCGAACTCGCGCTCCAGTAAGAATACGGCTGGTACGTTGCCTCTTCGAGCTGCGCATGGTTCGCCGCCAGACGCGCGCGCGCCGCCCACAGGTTGGGGTGATTGCGCTCCGCCAGACCAAGACACTCCGAAAGCGTGTACGCGTGAGGCTTGATCGTTGCGAGGGGCGCCGCGGGCATCGTTTCGTCGTTCTTCGAGTCCTCCGATTTTTTCGCGGTCTTGTCCGTATCGTCCTCAAGATCGAGTTCACCAGCGCGCGCCATCCTTGCAACGGCGCTCATGCCGAGGGCCAGGAACAACAATAATTTGCTGCGAGGGGCGAGCATAAAGCGCGGCGACACTACCAAACGGAGACGTCTGCGCAGGCCAGAATCTTCCTGGCGAACGTAGCGACGCCCAATTTACCGAAGTCCCGAGGCTGCACGAAACGCGCGCGATCATAGCCCTCGGGCAACACGCCTCGCCGTGGGGCACGCTGGCCTCTGGAAACTTGGGTGTAGAGTACATTTACCGCGAGCTTGCGATGCGACAGCACGTGTTCGATCGCCCCTACCCGCTTGAGACGACTCACGCCGAACGCAGAAGCAAGGCGCTCGTGCGCGGACGCCGCTTCGTCGCTCGACGGCGGTTCCCATAGCCCGCCGAACATACGATCTTCCGTTCGGCGCACGAGCAAGATCGCGCCGTCGTCGCGTTCCATCACGATGGACACCAACCTGCACGTCACCGGTTTCTTCTTCGTGGAAAGAAACGGCAGCTCGCCCGTACGTGCGGCTCCGAACGCGCGGCAGTGATTCGCCAGAGGACACTTGTAACATACAGGCTTCTGCGGTGTGCATACGACGCTCCCGAGCTCCATCAGCGCCTGATTCCATGCACCGGGATCGCGCGCGGCAACGATTCGGTCGGCGATGATCGAAGCCGTGCGCATGCCCCGTGTTCGCATGTCCTCTTCGATCTCGAACAGGCGCGAGAGCACGCGCGCCACGTTGCCGTCCACGAGACCTACGACTTCGCCGAACGCGATGCTCGCAATGGCTCCTGCCGTGTAAGGACCAATGCCGGGCAAGGAGCTGAGCGCGCGGCGGTTCTCCGGGAGCGCACCGCCGAGATCCGCAACAGCGCGCGCGCCTTCGTGAAGCAAACGCGCACGGCGATAGTAGCCGAGCCCGCTCCAGAGCGCGAGCACGTCGTCCTGCCGCGCTTCGGCGAGGGAGAGCACGGTTGGGAAGCGATCGAGAAAGCGTTCATAAGAGCGCCTGACCGTGTCCACGCGCGTCTGTTGGAGCATGATCTCGCTCACCCAGATGGCGTATGCGTCGCGCGTCCGCCGCCACGGCAAGTCACGTCGACACGCCGCGTACCAACCAAGAAGTGCATCCTGCAGGGATCGAAGAAGAGCAGGTTGCGAAGTGGCGCCCGAAGCCACATCATCTCCCTTCGGCATGAGCAATTCGCACCCGAGTCCTAACGTCGCCGCTGTTCTCTCGTTCTTCATCCCGGGCGCCGGCCAAATCTACAATGGAGCGTTTTGGCGCGGTATCTTCTGGCTCATCGTCACGCCAGGGTTGTGGTTTGGCACGGGCGGGTTCTTCGGTTGGGTCTGCCACGTGATCGCCGCGTACACGGCGTACTCGTACGCGCGCAACCGCGCCTGAGAGCATGAGTACGTTTACGCGGGCTCCTCGCGCTCCGCCCTAGCCTCGATTCGCTCGCGACGGCTGGTAAACATGCTCTGATGGGGCCCGTGCTATGGGCTCGCACCGATGAAGCGGCTTTTTCAGGCTCTCGCGGGCGATGCTGCCGGCGCGCTTGTGTCTGCGTATGAAGCGGCAGCGTGCGAGCGCGGGATCTCTCATGATGCGGATGCAGCCGTCTTGGCTGGCTTGCTCTCGGCCGCGTACCCGGCCCACCGCTCGCAAATTTTCTCGCGGCCCGAAGACGTCGTCGCGATCACCGAAGGCAACCTTCGCATCGCGCGCGATTTGCGTGCATACAGGAAGGTTGCGGCGTCCTTCGTCAGCGATCTCGGGGACGTCGACGGCGTGCGTCGCGGCCTTCGTCTTTTCGCCAGGCGAGAGCGCCTTCGCACTGCAGCGCGCGAGCTTCTCGGTCAAGACGGTGAGGACGTCGATACGACGGCGCGCGAGCTCTCGGATCTCGCGCAAGTGTGCATCGAGATCGCGGTCGGCGAGGCTCTTGGCTGGGCCGAAGCGCGCTTCGGAACGCCGCTCGCGCGAAACGGCGAGATCGCTGCATTCACCGTGCTCGGGATGGGCAAGCTCGGAGGTCGCGAGCTCAATCCAGGGAGCGACGTCGATCTCATCCCGTTTTATGAAACGGACGACGGCGATGTCGTTCGGGGCGGCGAGGCGACGGACCAGTCGCTCCACGAGCACTTTGCGCGCGTCACGCAACGCTTCACCGCGACGCTCGACGACGTCACCGAAGATGGCGCATGCTGGCGTGTCGATCTACGGCTTCGCCCCGAGGGATCGCGCGGTCCGCTCGTCAACGCGCTTGCTGCAGCCGAGAGCTACTACGAAACTTGGGGACGCACGTGGGAGCGCGCGGCTCTTCTTCGTGCGCGACCCGTTGCCGGAGATCTCGCGTTCGGCGAGCGCGTGCTCGATGCGCTCTCGCCCTTCGTCTGGCGCAAAGTGGTCGACCCGCGCATCGCGCGCGAGATGACCGAGCTCGCCCTTCGCGGGCGCGTGGAGCTCTCGAGCGATCCCGAACGCGACTTGAAGCTTGGGCCCGGCGGTATCCGCGAGGCCGAGTTTTTCGTGCAGTCGCTTCAACTCATTTGGGGGGGTCGCGATCCCTCGCTCCGTCACCAAAACACGCTCGAGGCTCTGCGACGTCTGCGCGCCAAGGGACTCGTCACCGACCGGGAGAGCCGCGATCTCGAGATCGCGTATCTATCCCTTCGGCGGCTCGAGCATCGCGTGCAGAATGCAACGGGGATTCAAACGCACACGCTGCCGCGTGGCGAGCTGTGCGACGTCATCGCGCGCAGCGTGGGACTCGCGAGCTCTCGTGAGCTCGAACGCGATCTCGACAAGATTCGGAGGCGCGTCGCGAGCCGTTTTGCGTCGCTCACGAAGGATCAGGGCGGCGCGGAAAAAGACGTGGCGGCGCTCGCACCGCTGCTCGCGGCCATCGATTCGGGCGAAGAGCCCGCGGTGCTGTCGGCCCTCGCCGACGAGTCCTCCGGCATTGATTTCTCTGCAAGCGTCTCGCCGGATCTCGTGCGCCATCTGCTCGCGCTGGCGCGGCGCCCGGATTTTCCGCTCGGCGCGACGACGCGCGACAAGCACCCGGGGCTCTGTCGCGCCCTCTTCGAAGCCATTGCGGACGCCGCTGATCCGGAGCAGGCAGCGCGCCTGCTCGCCGCGTTCTTCGGGCGGCTCGCAACGCCCAGCGGATACGCGAGAGCCATGGCCGAAGATCGTCAAGTCTTGCGCAGGCTCACGGGCCTCTTCGGAGCCAGCGCGTTTCTCGGTGAAGCGCTCGTCTATCACCCGGAACTCGTCGAGAGCGTGCTCTTCGCAAAGGGGGTGCCGACGCCCGAGGCTGCACGCCGCGAAGTCGATGCGGAGATCATGCACGCAATGGATCCCGCGCGCCTTGCCGCCGAGGATCTGGATGAAGAAGACGCGTTCGTCGGCGCGCTTCGACGCGCCAAAGCCCGCATCATGATGGAAGTGGGGCTCGCCGAGCTCGCCGGCGAACTTCGCATGCGCGAGGCCACGCTGGTTCTCACGGCGCTCGCCGACGCAACGCTCGATCACGCCGCGCGCCGAGCGCTCGCGGAGAAAGGGCTCGACGGCGGGCTCTCGGTCATCGCGATGGGCAAACTCGGCGGCGGCGAGATCGGTTATGGATCGGATCTCGACATCTTCTTCGTCTACGATCCGAAGAGCGGCACCGACGAAGAGCGCTACGTGCGCGCCGCGCAGCGCGTGCTGCGCATCGTGAGTACGCCGCACGGAGACGGATCCGGCTACGAGCTCGACATGCGCCTGCGTCCCTCGGGCAGCCACGGATTGCTCGTCGTGAGTCTCGAGGCATTCGCGCGCTATCACGGCCTCGCCGAAGATGGATCCTCGCTCACGATGGACAGTCGCGACGCGGAAGATTGGGAGCGGCAGGCGCTCGTCAAGGCGCGCGCGTGCGCTGGTGACGAGGATCTCGGCAAGCGCGTGATCGCCATCGCAACGAAGGTCGCCTACGAACGCGATGCGCCCGATCCCGCGCGCGTGCATCACCTTCGCATGCGCATGGAGCACGAACTTGCACGCGAAGGACCGAGGCGTCACGACGTCAAACTCGGTCACGGCGGTGTCGTCGATGTCGAGTTCGCGGTGCAGTGGCTTCAGATGAAGCACGGGGCCGATCCGCGCGTGCGCGCCGCCGACACCGAGACGGCGCTCTCGGCGTTGGAGACATGCGGCTATCTCGATACGAGCACGGCAGCCATCCTGCGTGAGGGCTACGCGATGTTGCGACGGCTCGAGCAGGCGCTGCGCATCGTGCACGGCACCAGCCGAAGCATCATCGAAGAAGGCGCACCGGGTCTCTCCGCCCTTGCGCGGCGCATGGGATTTCGCGACGGCTCGAACGGACTTGCCGCCAAGACCCTCGTCGATCGCTATCGCGCCGTCACCCGTGACACGCGCGCCGCGTACCTGGCAGTTCTCGGCATTCCAAAACTCGTCACGTAGTCCGTGGTGGCTCTTGGCATTCGTTGTATTGAACGATGCATGGATTTGTCGTCACGAGCTCTCTATGCGTTTTTCATCATCGTTGTGTGCGGTGTTGCCGCGTGTGCGCATGAGGAGCTTGGGGTTGCGATGAACGCGCCCGCGTCGGCGCCTGCCACGGTGCAAGCATCGAGAGCCCCATTACCAGCCCCTTCGCCTTATATCGTCGCAGACGTCGACGACATGAGGGCCGTCGCCCTGGCGCTCGATGGTCCGGGGAACGTGGGCGTTGCCGTAGGGAACATGCGCGTGGTCCTCGAGCACGGGCAACAGCGGTTTGCCACTGAAGGCGTGCCGGACTCTCTGCGCGGCACTGTCCGCATTCCTCGTCGCTTTGGTGGTGGGTTTCTCTTCTGGACGGAGACGTCGCTGTATCGCAGCCAGACATTCGACGGCGCGCTCACGCCTATCGCCCGCATGCCGAGCTACATCGAAACAGTTTCCTTCGCACCGAAGGCGATCTTCGTGCGGATGAACGAAGGCGAACGCTGTGCGGTATCCCTCACGGGTGAGCGCGTCGCACTGGATTTTCCAGCCCTCGCCAGCATTGAAGCGCTCGACGACGGGCGCGCTCTTGCGTTCGACAGCTTCGGTGCTGCCTTCTCGAGCGTCGACGCAGGCGGGCACTGGACCGACGTGACTTCGCAGCTTCGGTCGAGCCCGCAGCACATTGCTGCCGTGAAGGACGAACTCTGGCTCTTTGACTCGCAGGGCGGTGCGCTCGGGCTCGAGCCGGGCGGACGCTTGTCGTTCGTTGGTGACAAGAAGCCGCCCGAGCGCGTGAAGGTTCGACCGATTGACCCTCGCTGGCAGGGTGGGTTCTCTCCGTTGCGTACGGTGTTTCGTTCGGGGGCGGCGCTCGATGACCAAACGTCGCTCCTTGTCGACCAAGGCAATCTCGTGCGTGTCGACATGCGTACGGGCGAGATCGTGTCGATGGTTGCCGGCAAGATTCCTTCCGAGGCGAGTTGCGAAGCCATTCCCACTGGCAGCGACATTCTTTTCGCCTGCGAGAAAGACGGCAGCAGCACACTCGTCGTTTCCCACACGACGGGCTCGGGCGATCCCGTCATCGAGAAGACATTTGCAGAAAACGGGACCTTTTACGCGTCGGACGATGGTGGGCTTGCGTTCAACGGCGCATGCAAGCCGACGACGTCGGCGGCGAGTCCGGCGTGCGTCCGGCAGCCTGACGGAAGCTGGACGCAATATGATCTCTCGGGGCTTCGAGGGAATGCGAGCTTCCAATCCGCTACTGCGCTCCGGTGGGTTCCACGCGCCGACGGCCACGCGATCGCTCTTGTCTCCGAGCCGTCGCTCGCTATCTACGATCCGCGATCGGGCGCGCGTGTGCCGCTCCGTGAGGGCGAGAGCACCAGTGCCATCAGGCGATCCGAGTTCCAAAGACAACGCTCGATGAATTCGTTCACCGTGGACCGATTGTGGTCGCAGTCGCCGTCGGGGACCTTGCGTGGCTGGGCCGAAATGTGGTCCGGCGGCGTCTTCGAAATTACTGCGGATGGACACACGCGCGCGCCGTACGAGTTCAATCGTCTAACGACGTCGGGGCCTTATGCACTTGGACAATGGAAGGATGGGCGCCTTCTCCAGTCGACCGATCACGGTGCAACGTGGACTCTCGTAGCGGGTTCGCCAGACAGTAGTGAGTGGACGGCGGCGATCAATTGCTCCTCGGCGGGTTGTGATTTCGGCGGTTTCTATAGGATCGGCTGGCCGACCACGCCTCCTGCTGAAACCCCAATGCCCATTGCTCCCCAAGCGTCCGAGGTCGGCCACAGTGCGCCTGTAGAGATCTTGTGCCGGCCCTCGGGCGCGATCGCGAGCAAAGTCCTTGAGTACACGAAAGACTCGCCTGAAGACCTCGGTCTCGGAGCCGTTCGTCTGCCCCTTACGTGCTCGCGTAGAGGCTTTTATGGCGACTCGGGACAGCCCCTCTTTTTCCGCCCCTCCGGGACTCCACCCCATCGCCGTTGGTCGTTCGTCGCACCGTTCGATCCTCTCGGTGTCATCAAGACGACGGCTGCAATGAACGAAGTCTTTGCCACGACACGCGCCTCTCGCGTTCACGATTACCTCGCGGACGAAAGCGTGCGCGGGCGATTCCCCATGACCCCCTTCGATCCTTCACGGGCATCAGACCTCGCGCTTGCCTTTGAAGGGTTTCTCGCCCAGTTGCGGGCTCCGGGACGCGCCGGTGAAGCGACGCGCCCGCCCGTTCGACTCGTTGCTCAACCACCGAACGGGATGTCCAATATCGTCTCTGGTGTCGTCTTGAACGAAAAGGAGAGCGCATTTCTCGCCATCACGGTGTCCAGGTCCATCCGCGAGCACGTATTGTCGGTTGGACAAAACGGTACAACCGAGCTCTTTGACGTGGCACCCGGGACCCCCGAAAATGGCTTTTCCTATCGCAATCCGGACGTTCTTGCGATTGGCCCGGACGGCAATCTTGCCGTCATCCGCACGCCGATCGGAAACGATCCACCGTCCTCCATGGACCCAGCGATGCTTTGGTTGAATGGGCAGAATCCGCGCGTGCTTGCGCCATGGTCAACGCTGACACTTGCCAACGATGATGCTTGTCGAAAAGATTCCGGCTACCGGGCAACGCTTCAGACCATGCACCCGTGGGTGCGTGTCGCTTCCGCCGACGTTGGTGATGGGCGGGAGGAGGACTCGCCCATGCTCGTACGTGTGAAGTGGAACGACAAACGCGTGTGCCTCGAGGGGCTCGAGGTCCGCATGCCCGACGTTGAGGTGCCGGTAACGACCCCACACGGCACTTATCCAATGTCGGTCGGCACCTGGCTCGTCTCGCTCGGCAACACCTTCGCGCGCATCGGTATCGCGGAAGGCATCGAGTGGCGCCAGCCCCTCGAGTGTTCGATTGTCCCGCGCTAAGAGGGTGTTCAACAATGGATGACGCATGCATTTGTCGTCACGAGCGTTAGGCGCGTTTTTCGTCATCATCTCGTGTGGTGTTGCCGCGTGCGCGCATGACAAGCCTTCCTTCGTCGTGAAGGCAGTGCCGCCCTCCCATGTCCACGTGCGCGCGGCCGAAGAAACCCCGCCCGTCACGCCTTCCCCTTACATCGTCGGGGAATTCGACTTCAGCGACTTGAACAACCCTGCGATGGTCATTGCGCTTTCGGGTTCGGGGAACGTGGGTGCGCTTTCCGGTCGCGTGCGCGTGATCCTCGATCATGGACAGCAGCGACTGGCCCCGGAGCTCGCGCCGGAAAATTTGGGCGGAGTCTCCCGCATACCGAAGCGTTTTGGCGGAGGGTTTCTCTTTTGGACGGCATCGACATTCGACGGCACTGTCAAGTTCTATCGCAGCCCCACGTTCGACGGTGCGCTCGTGCCCATTGCAAGCCTGCCAAGCGCTGTCGTGTCCGTCTCGTTTGCGCCGAAGTCGATCCTCGTGCACATGAGGGATGGTCAGCGCTGGTCGTTTTCGCCAACGACAGGCGAGCGCGTGGCCGTTGATCTGCCAGCGGTCGACGGCATCGCAGCGCTCGACGACGGTCGTGTCCTCGCTTCCAATAGCTTCGGTGCTGTGTTCTCGAGTCTCGACGCAGGTGTGCACTGGACCGAAGTGACGTCGCAACTTCGGAGTACTCCCGAGCGCGTTGCTGTCATCAACGACGAACTCTGGCTCTTCGAGTCGAGTGGTGGTGCGCAAAGGCTCGAACCTTCCGGACACCTGTCCGCCTTTGACCAAGGGCCGGACGAGCCGAAGATCCAAGTCCGTCCGGTCGATCCGCGCTGGCATGACGACTTCCCGCCGCTCTTCCTTGCGGTTCTTGGAGGCGCAGCACTCGACGAGAATACGGCGCTCGTCGTCTCACATGGCGATCTGGTGCGCCTCAACGTGCACACAGGCGAGATCCTGTCGATTGCGGAGGGCAAGTTTCCTCCCGATGCAACCTGCAGCGCTGTTCCCACGAGCAAAGACATTCTGTTTGTGTGCGACAAGCCCGGGAAAAATGGAGCATTCGTCGTCTCTCTTGGAACGGGCTCGGAGAATCCTGTCGTCGAGCAAACGTTTTCTGACGGGGGTTCCTTTTTTGCGTCGGACGACGGCGGACTCGCATTCAACAAGCCGTGCGGTCCATCGGCACCTCCGGCCAACACATCGGCGGCTTGCGTTCGGCAGCCTGGCGGCAGCTGGCGAGAATATGATTTATCCCGTTATCGCAGTGACGGTGGCGCCACGCGCGTCAAGGTGGCTCGATGGGTCTCGCGAGCCGATGGTCGTGCGGTGGCCATCCTGACCGAGCCATCACCAGCCATCTACGATCCGCAGTCGGGCACGCTCGTGCCTCTTGCGCTCGATGCACACGCGATCGAACTTACAGGGACAGGTTGGATGGTTGATACCTCGTGGTCATTCTCGCCCTCGGGAACGCTGCGCGTTTGGTCCGACCAAATGGGCAGCGCCCTCGAGATTGCCAAAGATGGAAGTGTCACTCACTCACCGTACGAGTTCGATGGGTTCGTGTCCTCGGGACCTTATGGTTTTGGACAAAAGGACGGCCGTTATTACCAATCAAGGGATCACGGTGTGACGTGGACTCCCGTGGCGGCGCCACCTTTCGACGCTGTACTCAGCGGCTCTTGCTCGTCGGTGGGCTGTAATCTCGGTGCACTCGATCTCGGTGGCGTTTACATGATTGGCTGGCCCATTCTGCCGCTACCCCAAGCCCCGAACTCCACGGCGGGTGACGCGCCGGATATTGGTCGTGTCAGCCCTGTTGAATTCTCTTGTCGTTCCTCGGGCCCGATCACGAGCAAGGTCCTCGCGCGCACGAAGAATTCACCGGACGATCTCGGTCTCGGCGCCGTACGGCTGCCCTACGCTCCACCCGGCGCCAAAACGGAGTACCGGCGCGCCTTGTTGGGGTTCTTTCGCTCGACGGACAGCCGCAAGCTCATTCCATCCATGCTTTTCGGATATCGAGCATTGGAGAAAAACGGCGTTTTGGAAATCAGAAGTCCGAATAGAAATGTGCGCGATTTACGACAAACGTGGTCGTATGTTGCACCGTTCGATTCACTCGGCGTCGTCAGGACAACCATGATTTCAATGAACGATGTTCTTGCCGCGGCACACGCCGTGGGCATGACAACCGAGGAGTCTCTCTTGAGGAGCCCCGATGGGAATGTACCTATTCCACTGACGTCGCTCGATCCATTGCAGATGGATGATCTCGTGCTCGCGGATTCCCGTAGACTTCTCGTTTATGCGCGCAATGCTCATGGCCACCCACCGCCCACTCCAATCCATGATGGGGCTGTTTATTCGGGAGTGGTCTTGAGTGACACGGAGAGAGCCTTCCTGAAGAGAGACGTCGACAGCGGTGCCTGGCATGCTTTCCAGGTTGGGCGAGCCGGCGTCATCACCGACCTCTTTGACGTGGGTGGGGTACTGAAGACGGATGGCGTCTACGCTATTTTTCCGGCGAATCCGGATGCTCTCGCGATGGGCCCGAACGCGGATCTCGGTGTGATCCGCACGCCGAGCGGCAGCGATCCTCCGTCGGCCATGGATCCCGCCATGCTTTACCTGAGTGGGCAGAAGCCTCGGGTGCTCGCGCCGTGGTCCACGCTCACGCTTGCCACCAAGGAGGTGTGCAAACGCGACACCGGCTACCGGGCAACACTCCAGACAATTGGACCATGGGTGAGCATGGCATCCTCTGACCTTCGCGTGCAGGATGCAGCCATGCTTGCGCGCGTGAAGTGGAGTGAAAAGCGCGTGTGCCTCGAGGGGTTGGAAGTGCGCTTGCCCGATGTGCCCATCCCCGGGCCGGACGGCATCGAGAGATCCGAAATTAAAACCAAGCTCGTCTCGCTCGGCAATACCTTCGCGCGCGTGGGTGTGGACGAGGGCATCGAGTGGCGCCAGCCCCTCGAGTGCTCGATTGTCCCGCGCTGACGTCTAGCCCGGATCATTCTAGGGCGCGCGCGGCCCGTCGTCGCGAGGCGAGCCCGTGCTAAGAAGGTCCGCATGCCTCAGACGTGCGATTTTCTGGTGATCGGAAGCGGGATTGCGGGCCTCTCCTTCGCGCTCGAAGCCGCTGAACACGGCGAAGTCATCGTCGTCACCAAGCGCGCGACGGATGAAGCGAACACCACGGGCGCGCAGGGCGGGATCGCTGCCGTGCTCGCCGATGGCGACAGCTTCGACGCGCACATCAAAGACACGTTCATCGCCGGAGCCGGAATCAACCATGCGCGCGCCGTCGAGATCTGCGTGCACGAAGGGCCCGATCGCATCCGAATGCTGCAAGAGATCGGAGCGAAGTTCGACGCGGCCGAACATCACGAATCGAGCGAGGTGCGTGGCACGGATCTCGATCTCCATCTCGAAGGAGGTCACAGCGCGCGCCGCATCGTTCACTCGGCGGACATGACCGGTCGTGAGGTCGAGCGCGCGCTCGTGGAGGCCGCTCTGCGCAAGCCGAACATCCGGCTGCTCGAAGAGCACATGGCGATCGATCTCATCACGCTCGCCAAATTCGGTGGCCCGGAGATCTGCGCGGGCGCCTACGCGCTCGACGTCAAAGCCGGCAAGGTCATCACGATCCTTGCGCGCGCAACGGTGCTCGCGTCTGGAGGAGCAGGGAAAGTCTACCTCTATACGACGAACCCGGACGTCGCCACCGGCGACGGTGTCGCGATGGCGTTCCGCGCGGGCGCCGAGATCGCGAATATGGAATTTTACCAGTTTCACCCAACTTGCCTTTTCAGCCCGCAAGCCAAAAATTTTCTCATCACCGAGGCGCTTCGCGGCGAGGGCGCCATCCTCCGCAGGAAGAACGACGGCCAGCCGTTCATGAAGGAGTACGACGCGCGCGCCGAGCTCGCGCCGCGTGACATCGTTGCTCGCGCGATCGATCACGAGATGAAGCGCAGCGGGGCCGAATACGTCCTGCTCGACATCACGCACCGCGATCCGGAGTTCGTGAAATCACACTTCCCCGGCATCTATGCAAAGTGCAAGCAATATGGGATCGACATCACGACCCAACCGATCCCGGTGGTCCCGGCGGCGCATTTCTGCTGCGGTGGCATCACGACGGATCTCCGCGGGCGTACGAGCATTCCGGGCCTCTGGGCCATCGGCGAGTGCGCGCACACGGGGCTTCATGGAGCGAACCGCCTTGCGTCGAACTCGCTGCTCGAAGGGCTCGTCTTCGCGCATCGCGCCGCCGTTGCTCTCTCCACGATCGATCGATCTGCGCCGTTCCCCGAGGTGCCCGAGTGGGACGTTGGCGAGGCCGTGCCGAGCGACGAGGCCGTCGTCATCACGCAGAACTGGGACGAGCTCCGACGCTTGATGTGGAACTACGTTGGCATCGTCCGCTCGGACAAGCGCCTGCGTCGCGCTGCGCGCAGAATCGCGCTCCTCCAAGAAGAGATCGCCGAATATTATTGGAAGTACTTCGTTACGCGCGACTTGCTCGAGCTGCGCAACATCGCCACCGTCGCGCAGCTCGTCGTCGAATGCGCTGCGGCGCGCCGCGAGAGCCGCGGTCTGCATTTCACGCTCGACCATAGAGAGCTCGATCCGAAGCTGGCAGGCGACATCACGGTCAAGCGCGGGGTGCCCGCGCATTTCGCGTCCATCAAGCCGCCAGCGTTGCACAACATCGGACGGTGAGCGTGGATCGTAGTTCGGACGCTCCGGAGGCACGGCCTCTGTCATTTCTCGGCGCGGCGGGTTTCTCGCTCGCGGTCGTCCTCTTGTTGCAGCTCTCGCTGTCGATCACGGAAGCGGCGCACCCCGGTGCCGTGACGGATCTGGTGAGCGTTGGGACGTGCAACTTGCTCGCCCACGCGATCGCGCTCTTCGCCATCATGCGTTTCTACGAGCCCTCCGGATCGATCCGCAACGTTCTCGCGCTCCGCAGGGCGCCGCTCTTCGCGCTGCTCCTCGCAGCCGTTGTTGGTGCGGGGCTCGCGCCTGGTGCGTCGTGGTTGAGCACCCTCGTTCAACATCGGTTTCCACCGTCTGCGGAGGAGACCGAGCTCGTGGAAAAGCTCTTTTCAACCGCCACGATCGGGCGGCGTGTCTCGCTCTTCGTGGTCTTGGTGTTCGTCATGCCTGCGTGCGACGAGCTTCTGTTTCGAGGCGCGCTCTTCACGCTGCTCAAACGAGGCCGCCGTGCAGAAATCGTCGTCGTCGCAACCTCGGCGTACCACGTGTTCACCGGTGGCATGAACCCGCGCGGGATCCTCGCGACGCTCGTGATGGCGATCGCACTCGGATGGATACGTGCGGTGACGGGCAGCGTTTTGCCGGCACTCGCGTGCAGCATGGTGTTCTTCGGAATGGAAGTCGTGCCTGTCTCACTTGGGTGGGAGGAGCCGGCGTGGAGGCTGCCGATCGTTTTCGCTGGGATCGGCGCAGCGCTCGTCGCCGTTGTCGGCATCGCGCTCATCAGTCGCCGAAGCGCCTGCGTCACAGACGCGCGTCTCGCCGACAGATAGACCGCTTTCGATTTGCCGCGATCTCATCGTTGGGGCCTGCGGTGCGGTCCTCAAAGCCAATCAAGGCTATTCCGGTCCGCTCCTCGGCCCCGCCGGGAACCCCGAGCAGGTTGCGGACCGAGTATTTTGGCCGAGTTGCGAGTAGCGCGAGGCGCTCCAACGAGGGCTGCTTTTGCAGCTCGAGGAGGAGCAACGAAGCGATGCGACGCAAATCGACCAAAAGACGACGGGAGCAACCTTCGAGGGGTTCCTAACCTCGCGTCAACTTGAAAGCGGTTTGAAAGCGGTCTGGTGGCATCCAAAGCGCCACGCCGAGACGAATCGCTACGACGACGCGCATGG
Source organism: Polyangiaceae bacterium (assembly GCA_009781005.1). Taxonomy (GTDB): domain Bacteria; phylum Myxococcota_A; class Polyangia; order Polyangiales; family Polyangiaceae; genus Labilithrix. The sequence goes on from WQYX01000022.1 coordinate 37,938, forward strand.
TCCGAGAGATGCGTTTTCATGCATGATGCATCGGCATCGACGTTGCACTGCGCGCGCCGCGACGCATTCGGTCCGCGTCATCGAAGGAGTTTCGAGCATGCGCTATCTCGCTACTGTCATCAGCCTGGCATCGGCTGCTCTTGTCGCAGCTTGCGGCGGTTCGAACAACGAGCCGCCAAAGGAGCCAGCAAGCGAAGTCGTCTCGCCGTCGATGGCGGCACCTGCACCCACAACGCCGCCGCCTGATGGTATGGCGACGACAACGCCTGGCATGACTGAACCGCCATCGGGTTCATCCACGCCGGGCACGACGGGAACAACGACAGCAACGTCGCAGGGTCAAAACACCGCGACCGACATGAGCATGAGGAATACGAGGCTGTCGGACGCCGAGATCATCGGAATTGAATCCGCGTTGAACAAGGGCGAAATCGAGCTCGCCGAGCTTGCCGTGAAAAATGCCAAGACCGCGCAGGTGAGGAACTTCGCGACGATGATGATAAACCAGCACAAAGCAGCGGAGACGAAGATGAAGAAGGTTGCGCAGAGCGCGAGCCTTCTACCGAGCGACACCGACACGTCGACTCAGTTGAAGACCGAGGTCCAGTCCACGGCGCAAACGCTGAAGACGCAAAAGGGTGCGGACTTCGACAAGGCGTACATGGATTCGCAGGTGAAGATGCATAAGGACGCTCTCAATACGATCGACAACAAGCTCGTGCCGAGCGCGACGAACTCCGAGCTCAAAGATCATCTGACCGACGTGCGCAAGCACATCGTCCTTCACCTCACGCACGCGGAGCACATCGCCGACAACCTCGCGACCAACAGCGCGGCACTCAAACCAAAGAAGTAGCCAGAGCGACCGCTTTCAAGTGCGGTCAGGATTGGTAAAGCGGTTCGATGAGGGCGAAGCGAACCGCCGGCGAAAGCCGGTAGCGGGTGCGTCCGTGTTCGCCGACATCGCGTACGCGTTCAATCGACGACGGGTCGCCGATGAGATCACGCACGCGGGACATGAGCACGCGGACACGATGTTCTGCGTCCGCCGACTCGGGGCCTGGACCACCCGCGGCGCGCAGGATCTCGTCGGCGGAGAGGCCTTCGCGTGCGCGCCGGAGCAGCTGCACGACCAACGGCTCGAGCGCACGACGCCGCTCGAGCGAGACCTCGCGGCCGTGGATGCGAAGTTGGTGCGTGGTCGTGTCGACGATGAGATGCGCTCCCTCCGTTGCGATCGTCATCTCCGTTGATCGTACGCGCGAAACGCCCTGCGGCGTGGTCACGTAGATGAGCGCCTCGCTGTCGGGAAGCCTATCGAGATCGGTCAAGTCGTCAGAGCTCGCGAGCTGCGCGACGCTCTGCACCGACGCTCGCGAGGGTGGAGGCACGCTCGGGAACGAGCCGCGTGACGGCGGCGGCGCGTTCGGGCGCGATCCCGGGACACTTGGAGGCGGAGGCGCCGTGCCGGACATGAGTACGGCGAGGATCTTTTCGGCGTACCGCACGACGCGACTGTCGCCGCTCTTCAGTGCGTTCTGCCAGAGGATGGCGCTCGGCTGGCGATCAGGGAAAATCCAACCGTGCCGATCGCCCGAGAGGGCGGCCCGCTCGGTTGCCATGCGTGAAGTCTCTGCGTCCCCGAGCGCGGCTGCGCAGCGCGCGACGACGAGATTGAGCGTGCCCGTGACGAACGCGTCGGGCAAACGTTCGACGTGCGGTAGCGCCGTTTCGAGTGCTTCGCGTGTACTGCCGCACGCTTCGAGGGTTCGAGCGCGCGTAAGAGCGAGATCTTGATCGTCGATCGCTTCGACCTGAGAGAGACTGGTGCGAAGCATGTCCGTCTTCACGAGCCACTGCGTGGCCGCTTGCGTGCGCCCCAACATGGCGAGAGCAAGCGTGCGATGACCAGCGAGCTGATAATGGAGAGTTGGATGTTCGACGTCGCTGAGCGCGACGTGTCCGTCGTCGAGCGCCTGGAGCGCAGCGGCTGGACGATCGGCGGTGATCTCGACGATGGCGAGCACGTCGTAAGCGTCCGCGTGTCGCCAGCCAGCGGCAATTTCACCCGCGATCTGGCAAGCGCTCTCGGCGTTCACGCGCGCATCGTAGAATTGGCCAATGGAGCCGAGCGCAATCGCGAGGTTGCCGTGCGCGCGCATGGCCGCGAGGCCCCGAGCGGCCGAGCGCCGGAGCGCAACGCCGTAATGGTTCGCGGCCGCACGCGGATCGGCGAGGCGCATCGCAAGGTGACCGAGCGCCATCGACACGGCCACGCGCCACACGCCATCTTCGATGCGCTCGGCAACGTGTTCCGCCAGGCGCAGCGCTGCTTGGGCCTGCATGACGTGGTTCAATCGCAGATCCAGTTGCGCGGAGGCCAAGTGCATGTCGAGCTGCTCGCGAAGCCCGGAGCCTCGCGGCGCGATGGCGAGGGCACGCGCGGCCTGACGAAGTTCGGCCTCCGCGTGGGTGGATCGGTTTTCGGCGATGCAGAGAATCGTACGCTCGATGGCGAGCCGGGCGGCGTCGAGTGGGTTCCACGACGATGGCGAGCTAGGCAAGAGCGCGGCGAGCTCGCGTGCCTTATCGAGCTGGCCCGTTTCCCGATACGCGCGCAGAAGACGAACGGCGAGCGCGGGCTCGAGGCGCGCGCGACCGTTCAGAAGTTGCTCCGTCCACGTCACGAGGAACTGCGCCTGATCGGCAGCCGCGAGGCGATCGAGCAACTCCGTTGCCGCGTCAATGGGCACGCTGTCCACGTTCGCGGGCAACGGCGTCGCGGACGTGGCGAGGCTCGATCGCGCCGACGCGGGCGGCGCGCTTGCACGCTGTGACGGTGGCGGCGCGCTTGCGCGTTGTGAAGGCGGCACGCTTCGACGTTGCGGTGGACTCGTGGTAGCCGGCGGCGTTGCCGATGGCGTTCGCGGTGGCGGGATGGTGGGAAGGAAGGCGCGGCGCGCCATCGAAAAATTCTACAGCCTGCACGCTCTTATCTCCAAGTCCTGAAACGTCCCCGCTTAACTCTTTGATTAAAAAGACGCGACGCGTTGATGGCCGTGCAATAAACGCGGCGCGGCAGTGTGCGGGGCCGTCTGGTTTCACGTGTCGCGCGCTTGGAGTAGCGTGCGCCTCCTCGTGACTCAGATGAACCTCGTGCAGGCGATCAACGACGCGCTCCGCATCGAGATGAAGCGTGACGATCGCGTGATCGTGCTCGGCGAAGACGTCGGCCGCGTGGGTGGAGTCTTTCGCGTGACGCAAGGACTCTGGGACGAGTTCGGAGACGATCGCGTCATCGATACGCCGCTCTCGGAAGGCGGCATTGTCGGCACGGCCATCGGCATGGCGCTCTACGGCCTCGTGCCGGTTGCTGAAATCCAGTTTGCGGATTTCATCTACCCCGGTTGCGATCAGATCGTCAGCGAATTGGCGAAAATGCGCTGGCGATCGGGCGGCGAGTACGCATCCAAAATGGTCGTACGCACGCCCGTGGGGGGTGGAATTCGCGGTGGCATCTACCACTCGCAATCACCCGAATCGCTCTTCATCCACGTGGCGGGGCTCAAAGTCGTGTGTCCGTCGAATCCGTACGACGCCAAGGGGCTTTTGCTCGCGTCGATTCGTGATCCCGATCCCGTGCTCTTCTTCGAATCCAAACGCATCTATCGCGCGGCTCGCGGCGAGGTGCCTCCAGGCGATTACGTCGTCGAGCTCTCGAAGGCGAAGGTCGTTCGCGAAGCGCGGAAGATGGATCGCGCCGTCACGATCCTCGCGTGGGGTGCCATGCTGATCGAAGCGATGACTGCCGCAGATAGCGCGCAAGAAGAGGGCATCGAATGCGAGATCATCGACCTTCGCACGCTATGGCCCGTCGACATCGAGACCATCGCGAAGAGCGTCAGAAAAACCGGTCGCGTCGTCGTCGTGCACGAAGCGCCGAAGACGTGCGGATTCGGCGCGGAGCTCGTTGCACTCATCAATGAACACTGCTTCCTTCACCTCGAAGCGCCGCCCGTTCGAGTGACGGGTTTCGACACGCCGTTTCCGTACGCGCTCGAGATGGATTACCTGCCCCTTGCGCGCCGGATCCTGCCGGCCATCATCGGGGTGTCGCGCTTCTGAAGCGCAAAGAATCATTTCTGATTCCATAAGAGAGAATTGTGTGATTCCCATTTCCTTTTCCCTTTTTCCGTCGGAGCCTGCGCGATGAAAACCCATGAGCAAACCGTTCACGAGCAGTTCGATTCTCGGGCTCAGGCTTACCTGACCAGTGCGGTGCACGCAGAAGGGCCGGACTTGGTTCGTGTTCGCGAGCTCGTTGCAGCATCGATTCCGGCCGAGGGAGTCGGGCTCGATCTGGGGTGTGGCGCGGGTCACCTCTCTTTTGCGCTGGCGCCGCTCGTTGCACGCATCGTTGCCGTGGATGCTTCGGAGAGCATGCTTGCCACGGTGAGCCATGCTGCGGCCGATAAGGGCGTCGAGACGCGGCGGGCCGTTGCCGAGAATATGCCCTTCGAAGACGCCACCTTCCACTTTGCGGCAACCCGTTACAGCGCGCATCACTGGACGGATCTCTCGCGTGCGATGGACGAAATGCGACGCGTCGTGAAACCGGGAGGATATCTTTGCGTCATCGACACCGAAGCGCCTGCCCACCCGCTCGTCGATACCCATTTTCAGACAATCGAGTTCTTGCGCGACCGTTCGCACGTGCGGGTTCGATCGGCAACCGAGTGGCGGCGCGAATTCGACCGTGCGGGTGTTGACATCCTCGAGGATGGGCACTGGCCCGTGCGTATCGAGTTCGCAAGTTGGGTGGAACGCATGCGCACACCGCAGGTCAAAGTTGACGTGCTTCGCACGCTGCAGGCGGAAGCCTCGCGCGAAGTCCGTGAAGCGTTGTCGATCGAGGCAGACGGTTCTTTCACGATGCGTACGTGTCTGTTTTGGGGTCGTGTGCGACGCTGATCGATGCCGGCGGTCCGCGTCGACAGGTTACGAAATGCGTTCTAAAGGGAAGTTGAAATGTCTCACTGGGAATTCAAATTGCCGGATATTGGCGAAGGCGTCACCGAAGGGGAGATTGTTGCATGGCACGTCAAACCGGGCGACGCGGTGACCGAAGACCAACCCATGGTCGAAATCATGACCGACAAGGCAACGGTCACCATCACGTCGCCAAGAGCGGGCCGTGTGGTGGAGACGCATGGTGCGCCTGGAGCCGTCGTGCAGGTTCATGGCGTCCTCGTCGTGTTCGATCTCGAAGCAGGTGCGGCTAGCCATGAATCCCACCCGAGTCATGAATCCCACCCGAGCGGCAACGGACACGCCGCGGGAACGGTCGAAGCAACTGCCGAACATGCAACGGGCTACTTCAACGACAAGCCGCTCGCGACACCTGCGACGCGCAAACTCGCGCGCGACATGAACGTCGATCTTCGCGCGGTCCCACCCACGGGTCCGCAGGGCCGCGTCACGAAGACCGACGTCGAGACCTTCGTGAGCGCCCCCGCTGCGCCCGCGCCCGCGCACAAGGCCCCCGAGCATGCGGCCTTCGAAGAGCGCATCCCGTTTGCGGGTGTCCGTCGCAAGATCGCTCAGAATGTGGCGCAGGCAAAGCGCACGGCCGCGCACTTCACGTTCGTGGAGGAATGCGACGCGGCGGCGCTCAAGGCACTTCGCGCGCGCCTCAAGCCTCAGGCCGAGGCACGCGGAGTCAAGTTGACGTTTTTGCCATTCGTGGTGAAGGCCGTTGTGGCTGCGTTGAAGAAACACCCTATTCTCAACAGCGCACTCGACGAGACAACGAGCGAAATCGTTTATCATAAGGTTTACAATATCGGTATTGCGACTTCGACGGACGCGGGACTCCTCGTGCCCGTGGTCAAAGATGCCGATCGGCGAAGCCTGCTCGAGATCGCGCGTGAAATCGAGAGGCTCGCGAGCCATGCGAGGGCCGGTAAATCGAAGGTAGAGGATCTGTCGGGTTCCACTTTCACGATTACTTCACTCGGCGCCGAGAGCGGACTTTTCGCGACTCCGATTCTGAATTTCCCTGAAGTTGGGATTCTTGGGGTTCATCAGATAAAACAAAAACCTGTCGTGCGCGACGGCCAGATCGTGATTGGAGACGTGATGCTCCTGTCGCTCACGTTCGATCATCGCATCGTGGATGGTCGCGTGGGCGCCATGTTCGCATACGAGGTCATTCGGTATCTACAAGATCCCGATTCCCTATTGCTCGAAACTTAATGTGCCCCCTCCGCGCGTCTCGCTTCGCTCGCCGCGCGTGCTCCCCCCGGCCTCGTGCTCGTCGGGGCCGAAGCGGCCCCTCCTGCGCGCGGGACGGGGGAGCCGTAACGTGAGACTCGATCGCGCGGACAGGGAAGCTACAAGAAGAAGGTATGAAGAAGCGCACGGATTACGTGGTCGCAGGCATTGTCTTCTCTACCAAGAAGAAGCTCTCCGAGCACTGCTCGTCCATTCTACGAAAATACTCATTGAATGATGACGTGAATGATGATGACGCGGCGTTCCTGCATTCGCTGCTCGAGCGCCATCCGGAGCGAGATCAGAAAGTCGGTGTCGGCGTTCGCAGATTCTTTGTCGGTCCTAATGATTACGGACGTAAGTGCTTCTGGCTGGAGCGCGTGGACGGGACCAAAACGGACTTCAGCTTTATGGCATGCATCACGCCGCCAAGACATGAGGATGACGTGAGGCAAGCGCTTCGTTCTCTGATTGAAAAACAGATCATCGCCTTTCGAGATCGTGCCTTTGCAGTCATACGACACGTTCCATGTGCAATCACGGGCGAACTCGTGACGACGGACGATGCGCATGTCGACCATCAACCTCCGACGACGTTTGACGAGCTCGTGAAGCGATTCCTCGCGGAACGCTCTATGACCTTTGGAGACGTTGCAATTGTTCCTACCGCCGACGGAGACACTGTTTGCAGGCTCGTCGACGACGCTCTTGCGCGAGCATGGATGGCATTCCACGAAGAGAATGCCGTGCTCCAGATCGCAACCAAGAGAGCGAACTTTTCGCAGGGTAAGGGATGACTTAGCTGCGGGCTTCCCCGGCGGCGCGCAGGAAGGCGCCCACGGCGCCGTAGGCGCCGGAGACTGGGGCGCCTGACGAGCACCGCCCAGGGGAAGCCGCGGAGCGAGCGGAGCGAGCGCGCGGATGGGGCTCCTCTACTTATTGCTTCGATCGATCGCGACGTAGAGCGTGCTTCCTTCGCGCTTGATTTGAAGGAGCACGGGCCTGTTCTCTGGGGCGGCTTTCACCTTGTTCGCCAGATCCGCGCTCGTGCGCACCGCCTCGCGATTGACTTCGAGGATGACGTCGCCGGGGAAGAGTGATCCTTCGGCGGCGCTGCCCGGTGTGACGCGTCGAACGACGACGCCTCCACCTTCGGCGTCTTGCACCGAGAGGCCGAGCGTGCCGCGCTGCTGTGTGGAGGGCGATGACGGCCCCTTCGCTGTGTCTTCGTCTTTGAGAGCATCGAGCGTGGCGCTCACGGTCTTCTCCGAGCCACCGCGCCATAGCTTCACGTTCACCTTTTTACCCGGTGCGTGCGAGGCAACGATGCGCGGCAGATCCTGTGCATGACGCACTTCGGTGTTGTCGACGGCCACGATGACGTCGCCATTCTTGATGCCGGCAGCGTCGGCCGGCCCGCCCTTCTCCACGTCCGCCGCGAGAGCACCGTGCGGAGTCGGAAGCCCCATGGCTTTGGCGAGCGGTTCATCCACCGGCTGAATGCGCACGCCGAGCCGGCCGCGGCTCACGTGGCCTTCTTTGACGAGCTGCGGGAGCACGGCGCGAAGTGCGTCCGACGGGATCGCGAAGCCGATGCCGTGTCCCGCCGGGTTGATCGCGGTGTTGATCCCAATCACCTGCCCGCGTGCGTCGAACAACGGTCCGCCGCTGTTGCCCGGGTTGATGGATGCGTCGGTCTGGATGAAGTCGTCGTACGGGCCAGCGCCGATGGTGCGCCCCTTCGCGCTCACGATGCCCATGGTCACGGTGTTGCCGAGACCGAACGGATTGCCGATCGCAACGACGTACTCGCCAACTTGAAGGGCATCGCTCGAACCGAGTTGCACGAACGGAAGATCCTTGGCGCCTTCGATCTCCAACACGGCGAGATCGAGCCGCGAGTCGCGGCCGCGCACCTTGGCTTTGAACTCGCGCTCGTCGACGAGCTTCACGCGCACGGTGTCCGCGCCATCGACGACGTGAGCGTTGGTGACGACGTGACCTTGTCCGTCCACGAGGAAGCCCGAGCCGAGCGCGCGCTGCTTGTGCATCATGCCCGGACCCTGCGGGACGCCTCCCGGCCCGCCGCGGAAAAAGAAGTCGAAGGGCGACTCGGAATCGGGCATCTGCGTTTCTTGCTCGACCGTGACGTTGACCACGGCGAACTTCACTTTCGCAACGAGCGCCGCAACGTCAGGAGCCGCTCCGTTGTTGACGACGGTTGCGGAGCTCAATGTGGTTGATGCCGGGGCCGTGGCAGCATGCTCGCCCGCAGGCGGGGCAGATCGGCATCCGCCAAGGGCGAGCATGCCCGCTACAAGAGGTGGAACGATCTTGAAGGTGTGCTGACGAGCGAAGGATCCCATGGGAACGACAACCCGCAGCAAACGTCGATCCTTCCTCAACGCGTCCGAGAGTGCGCTGCGCTTCTGCATGCGGCGGCAAAGACGGGATTGTCGAGAGCCCTTCCTGTCAACTCGGAGTGAGGCTAAGGTCTGCCCCCACGATATGCTCGACGACGTACAGAAAGACTTACTCTCCTCGATCGCCAAGGCCCACGAGGCACTCAAGCGGGATCTCGTCAGGCTGCGTGCGGGACGCGCCAACGCGAGCATGCTCGACGGCATTCGTATCGACTACTATGGGTCCATGACGCCGCTTTCGCAGATGGCAAACGTCGCCGTGCCCGAGCCGCGCATGCTCACGGTCAAGCCGTGGGACAAGAGCATGATCAAAGCGGTGGAGAAGGCGCTTCGCGAGAGCGAGCTTGGCCTCAATCCGCAGACCGACGTCGATATCATTCGCATTCCGTTGCCGCCCCTGACGGAGGAACGCCGCCGTGACTTCGTGAAGATTGCACGCAAATACGGTGAGGAGTGCAAGGTCGCCATCCGCAAAGCCCGCCACGAGGCGCTCGACATGCTGAGCGAGATGGACTCCTCGGGTGCGGCACCAACCGATGACGTCGACCGCGCCAAGCGCAAGACGGAGGACACGGTCACCGATGCAGTGAAGGCCGTTGATGGGTTTATTGGTCAAAAAGAAAAAGACATTATGGAGGTATGACTCGAGGCGGGAGGGTGCGTCTGCAAAGTCTGTCTTCGTTTTTTCCGGTCGATGCCGCCTTGACATCGGTGTCATCGGCGGGCCTGATGAGGCAATGGAGTCGTGAGTTTGATGCGGGCAATCGCAGCAGGGGCAAGCGACGTCGGGCTCTTGAGAGAGCACAACGAAGATTCCTTTATTGTCTTGAAGGAATACGATCTCTTCGTCGTGGCCGACGGCATGGGCGGACACCGTGCGGGCGACGTCGCGTCGAAACTCGCCACAGAAACCATTAGCGAGTTCTTCAAGTCCACGGCAAACGACGACGTCACGTGGCCTTTCCACTTCGACACGAATCTGTCGGAAGAAGAAAATCGGCTGCTCACCGGGATCCGCGTCGCGAACCGCCAGATCTTCGAGCGCAGCACCCATTCACGTGAGTATCACGGCATGGGCACCACCGTTGTCGGCGCGATGTTCAGCGGGCGCAAGAAGCGCATGTACATCGGCCACGTCGGTGATTCGCGGTGCTACCGCGTGCGCGACAAACAGATTCAGCAGCTTACGCGCGACCACTCGCTCATCAACGACTACTTGCTCGCGATGCCGGAGCTGACCGACGAGCAGCGCAGCGAGCTACCGAAGAACGTCATCACGCGCGCGCTCGGTATGCAGGATCAGGTCGTCGTCGATCTTCAACACGACGATCCGCGACCGGGCGATATCTACGTGCTCTGCTCCGACGGTTTGTCGGGCATGGTGGCGGACGACGAGATCCTCACGATCGTCAACGCCACCACGGACATCCGTGAAGCATGCATGCAACTCATTGCTCGCGCGAATGAACACGGTGGCGAAGACAACGTCACGGCCGTTCTCATCGGCATCGAAGGCGAGGAAACAGCCGTAGACACACCAGTCCACGAGGCCGCGCCCAGCACCGAACCCGCGCCGCCGGATACCGCGTCTTCCCCTGCGCTCGAAGACGCGAAGGACACGAAGCCGCCCCCCAAGGGCGACTGATTCGTCAATTGCCGTGATCGCCCGACATGGTACCAGGCGGCTTGCGGCGGCCTTCGCATTCATGGCGCTTCGCTGCAGCGCCGAGCACGAGGTGAATTACACGCCCGAGAGCGACGCGCATTTCGTAAACAGCGTGGGCGGCGCATATGTCGCCACATCGTCGCTCGGCGAAGTCACGATGCTGCTTTGCGAAGATCCGACTGCTGATGCCGCGTCCGTCTGCGTCGCACCCGCCATAGGCACGTCAACGAGCTGCTCGTATACGTGTCACACGATCCGCAGCGAAAGCGCATCCGCCGAATCGCTCGACGGAAATGGGTGTTCGTGTGCGAACGCGGACGCGCAGCTCCCAGTCATCATCACAATCAACTTTGCGGGCAGCGAGGCACAAGTCCACGCAGTGCTTCAGGTGACACCTGCGGACAACGATCCGTACGGCGCACCATGGCGCATCTTGCCGATTCAAACCAACGATGCGTCGAATATCGGAGTCAAGGGTTACTTCATGCAAAACGACATGATCGTTGACGTTCAAGTCGTTGGTTCACCGGGCAGCCTCAGCGAGAAGCTCCGCTTCACACGCGATCCGAATGGATCTGGTTGCTGATCGCTTCGACTTTGTCCCTGAATTCCGGCCGAGGCGGCGAGAGCGCGTTTTATGTGGAGCCTCCTCGTTGACATTGACGTGGTCGTTTGACGGCGACGGCGACGTGAACGAAACAACCAGTTCGTCGCCGTCGCCGTTCACGTCAAACGTCAAAGTCAACGATCACGCTGACGAGTTGCCGCGATCTCATGGACTCGGAACTGCATCGTCGCGCTGGGCCGGGGTGGGATATCTCCATTACGAATTGCCAATGCGCTTTCGAGTCGACGTGAGCCCCTGCCCCGTCTACCAAGGAATGATCCACGGAGTTGCCTTTCATGCACGAGCTTCTCGAGATTTTTCGCGCCCTCACCAAAAACCTTGATCAGTTTACGGCCGCACACGGGAACACAACGTACGTCATCTTGATGACGATCGTGTTCTGCGAAACGGGGCTCGTCGTGATTCCGTTTTTACCCGGTGACTCACTGCTCTTTGCTGCCGGCGCCGTGGCTTCGCGCGGCATCCTGAACCCCGTTCTCCTCGCCCTCGGCCTCATGGCCGCTGCGATCATTGGCGATACGGTCAACTACCACGCCGGAAAAATCTTGGGCCCGCGCGTCATGAAGAGTGAGACGTCGCGGTTCTTCAACAAGAAGCACCTCGACAAGACTCACCGCTTCTTTGAGAAATACGGCGGCAAGACCATCATTTTGGCGCGTTTCGTTCCCATCGTGCGCACGTTCGCACCCTTCGTCGCCGGCGCCGGCGCAATGGATTACCGCCACTTCATTGTCTACAACGTCGTTGGGGGTGTTGCGTGGGTCTCGCTCATGCTCGGTGCGGGATGGCTTCTTGGTCAGGTGCCGTTCGTCAAAGAGCACTTCGAGATCATCGTTGTCGCCATCGTCGTTCTGTCGGTGATGCCGATGTTCGTCGAGTGGCTGCGCGCCCGCGGCAACAACAAAGAAGCACAACCAGCTCCACTTCCGAAGTAGTCAGGAAACGCGGGGTCCAATGTCACACGAAGTTGCCGATGGCGAAGTCCCGGGGGATCTTGCGGCGCTGCGCACGGCAATCGAGGCGTGGCGGCAAGGTCCGCTGAACAAAACGCTCTCGAAAATGGCGGCGCGAAAGCCGCGGTTCTCGACGTGGAGCGACGTTGAAGTGCCGGACGTGCTGACGCCAGCCGACGTGAAACTCGACTACCTGCGCGAGCTCGGTCTTCCGGGCGAGTACCCATTCACGCGCGGCGTGCAACCCACGATGTATCGTGGACGCCTTTGGACGATGCGCATGTTCGCCGGTTTCGGCACGCCCGAACACACGAACGAGCGCTTCAAGTATTTACTTTCCCAAGGGCAAACAGGGCTATCGACCGCTTTCGATTTCCCAACTTTGATGGGTTACGACTCCGATAGCCCACGTGCGCTCGGCGAGGTCGGCTTGTGTGGCGTTGCCGTCGACACGCTGCACGACATGGAGATCCTCTTTGACGGGATCCCGCTGGATCGAGTCACCACGTCAATGACCATCAACGGTCCGGCGATCGTATTACTTGCATTCTACATTGCACTTGCCGACAAACGCGGAATAGGGCGGGGCACGATCGGCGGCACGGTGCAGAACGACTGCCTGAAAGAGTTCATCGCTCAGCACGCGTGGCTCGTGCCACCGCGGCCCGCCATGCGCATCGTCACGGACATGATCGAGTTCTGCTCGGCAAACGTGCCGCGCTGGAACACGGTATCGATCAGCGGCTACCACATTCGCGAAGCCGGAGCGACGGCGGCTCAGGAGCTCGCCTTCACCATTGCCGACGGCATCGGCTACGTGGAGTCGTGTCTCGCGCGCGGCCTTCACATCGACGCCTTTGCTCCGCGTCTGTCGTTCTTCTTTGACGTCCACAACGACTTCTTCGAAGAGATCGCGAAGTTTCGCGCAGCGCGCCGCATCTGGGCGCGGCTCATGAAAGATCGTTTCGGCGCAAAGAACGCCGAGAGCATGAAGCTTCGCACGCACGCGCAGACCGCAGGAGTGTCGCTAACGGCGCAGCAACCTCACAACAACGTGGTGCGCGTGGCGCTCCAGGCGCTCGCCGCCGTGCTCGGAGGGACGCAGTCTTTGCACACGAATTCGCTCGACGAAACGTACGCGCTGCCAACCGAAGACGCGGTCACCATCGCTCTTCGCACGCAGCAGATCATCGCCGAGGAAAGCGGCGTCGCGAACACCGTCGATCCGCTCGCCGGCTCGTGGTTCATCGAGGATCTCACGAACAAGCTCGAAGCCGAGGCCATGGCATACATCAAGCGCATCGACGAGATGGGCGGGATGGTCGCGGCCATCGAAAAGGGCTACCCGCAGCGTGAGATCGCCGCGAGCGCTTACCGCTTCCAGCGCCAGCTCGAGGCGGGCGAGCGAATCATGATAGGCGTCAACAAATATGGTGACGCGACGGATCGCAATGCGAAAATTCCACTCCTTGTCATCGATGAAGGAGTGCAAAAATACCAGGTCGAAAATCTTCGCCGCGTGAAAGAGACACGCGATGCGAAGAGCGTCACTCTCTCGCTCGAGGGCGTGCGCAAGGCTGCCAAGGAAGGCCAAAACCTGATGCCGCCCATCATCGAGGCAGCGAAGGCCTACGCTACACAGCAGGAGATCTGCGACGTGCTTCGCGACGCCTTCGGCACGTACACGGACCCCGCAGAATTCTGACAGCGCAACCTTTTGGTTGCGCAGCGCAGGCCCCAACGAAGAGATCGCGTCAAAGCGGAAGCGGGCTGATGCGAGAGGCGATCTCTTCGCCCTGCTTGATCGCATCCGGCATTCCCGATCCGATGTAGCCGTTGCCACCGATGTAAAGGCCGGGCAGCGCATCGAGTCGCGTGCGAAGTTTTGTCATGCGCTCGAGATGACCCACGGTTGGCTGCGGAGTCGCGCGAAGGAAACGGAAGACTCGGGCGAACGCGGGCGCGCTCGTGACACCGAGAAGATCGGCGAGCTGTTCGCGTGCAATCTGTACGAGCGCTTCGTCGGTGCGCTCAAGGATGTGTTCCGCGCGCGCACCGCCGAAGAACACGCGAAGGAGCACCTGGCCTGGAGGCGCGCGATGGTCCCATTTGCTCGACACGAATGTGCCGGCGACAATCGGCCGTCCTTCGGCATGCGGGACGAGGAAGCCCACCGAGTCGAGCGGAAACGGGACGTCTTCCGTGCGGTATGCAAGGAACGCGGTGGCCGTGGACACGTAACCCGTCGCGCCAAGAATTCTCTCGAGATCGTCGTCGACACCGTGGAGCATCTGCGCGGCGGCGTGAGCGGGAACGGTGAGCGCGACGTCGTCGGCAAAAAGTGTGTCTGCCTCCGTCTCGACGACCCACCGCCCGCGATCGTCGTTCGGCTCGAGCCGTGCGACTCTTCGAACGGCGTGATCCGTGCGCACCTTGGTATTGCGAAGCTTGTGAGCGACATTGACGACGAGATCGCCCATGCCTCGTTTGAGCGACTGAAACGCGCTTGCTTCACTTTCACCGGATGCTGCCTGCGCTTTGCGTTTCGCGCGCAGGGCTCGCATGGCAAAAATGAGCGATCCGTATTTCTGCTCTGCCTCGATGAGCTGCGGAACACACGTGCGGACGGACAGTTCCTCCGGATCCCCTGTGAAGATACCGCCGAGCAGAGGTCCGACGATGCGCGTGCAGATTTGATCGCCGAGCCGGCGCGAGACGAACGACGCGATGGTTTCGTCGGCGCCGCCCGAAAGATCTTTTCGCGGAATCAACGGCTCGAGCCCCGCGCGAAGCTTGGCGTCGAGCGTGAGCAAATCGGTCTTGATGAAAGGAGAAATCTCGGTCGGGATGCCGAGCACCAAGCCGGCCGGCATGGGGTGCAGACGCCGCTGCCAGACGATGTAGACTTTGCGTGACTCGGGCCGCGTGCCAATGATTTCGTCGCCGAGACCTACGGCCCGCGCGAGTTGCGCTGCGTGCGGCTTGTTCGAGACCCAGGCATCCGGCCCCGCGTCTATCGTGAAACCGTTGTGCGTGACGGTCTGGATGTTTCCGCCGAGGCGCGGAGAGGCTTCGACGAGATGAACCGACAAGGGACAAGACGCACGCTCAAGCGCATACGCCGCAGCGAGCCCGGTGATGCCCCCACCGACGATGACGACGCGCTTCATTTGCAGCATCTCCAGATATTCGGCACATGCGAGTTCGACATCCGCTTATTTCCTTTCAAGCAAGGTGTTCGCAAGTGCTGCGAGAATTGAAATAAGCTCACTCTTGTCGTTCAAGCTTGCACTTCGAGAAAGCGTGATACCGAGCTCGGCTGCCCACGCACTCGCCTCGATATCGAGGTCATAAAGGATCTCGACGTGATCCGCCAAAAAGCCAATGGGCGCGAGGACAACATGCTTTTTGCCGCTCGCAGCAAAGCTCTCGAGCGTGCTCCGCAAGTCCGGTCCGAGCCACGTCGTGGGACGCGTGCTCATGCCCTGACTCTGAAACGCAACGGCGTGATCGGAGAACGCAACGCGTGCGGCAAGCCGCCCAACGACGGCTTCGGCACTTCTACGAAATTCCTGCTCGTAAGGATCGCCAGCCTGGATCACGGAGAGCGGCAGGCTGTGTGCCGTCATGACGAGCGCGGTGCGCGAGCGATTGCCTGAAGGAATGCGCTCGAGAGTCTCCTCGATCTGTGCCGCGAAGAGATCCGTCAGCGCCGGATCTTGTCCCCAGTTCGACGCAGAGACAATCGCGAGCGAGCCATTGCCCACAGCGCGCGCCGCCTCATGCATCGCCGCGCCGTAATCACCCGCCGAATGTTGTGCGAGCGGCACCGCTGCAACGCGGCGCACACCGCTCTCAAAGAGTTCGGCAAGAACGTCTCTGGGATAAGGTCGAAAGTAGCGATTCGCGAGCCGTACGGGGACGCCGAGGCGCGATTGTAATTTGCACGCAAGTTCGCGATTGATGCCGTTGAGCGGCGAGCTCCCGCCGATCGCCTCATAGCGACGCCTCATCTCGGCGAGCATCTCGGGCGGCGCAGGGTTGCCGCGCCGAATGTTTTTCAAGAACTCCGGCAGATCCGAGAGCGCGTCGACAGAGCCGTGCGCAACGACAACGACCGCGTCCGTGCTCATTCAGGGCGCGCGCTCGTGCGGTGAACGAAGTCGATCACGGCTTGTACCGTGGCCACGGGTGTCTCCGGCAAGATACCGTGGCCAAGATTGAAGATGTGACCGCTCCTGCCACCCGCCTGCTCGAGCACGCGTTGAGCATGCGAGAACGCGATCTCGCGCGGCGCGAGAAGCACCGTGGGATCGAGGTTGCCTTGCACCGCGCGATCCGCACCAACTTTCGCCCAGCCCTCGTCGAGGGGTGTGCGCCAATCGAGACCGATCACGGTGCCGCCCGCGTCGCGCTGCGCCTCGAGCAAGTGATACGTGCCCGTTCCAAAGTGGATCACGGGCACGCCGCACGTCTCGATGTCTTTGAGGACGTGCGCGACGTGCCGCTCTACGTAGGCGCGATAGTCGCTAAGAGAGAGCTGCCCGACCCACGAGTCGAAGAGTTGAATGGCGTCCGCGCCCGCCTCCACTTGCTTGCGAAGGAAGCGCCGAACGACCTCCGCGAGCTTGCTCATGAGATCGTTCCACGTCTCAGGATGCTCGTACATCAAGCGCTTGGTCTTTGCGAAGTGGACGCTCTTGCCTCCTTCGACGAGGTAGCTTGCGAGCGTAAATGGCGCGCCCGCAAAACCGATGAGCGGAACCTCGAGTTCCTTCTTGAGCATCCGGATGGTTTCGAGCACGTATCCAAGGCCGTCTTCTGGCTCGATGACGCGCAAGCGATCGACGCCGGCTCTGTCTGCAACGGGCGCATGAATGACGGGACCTTCGCCTTTGGCGAAATCGAACGCCGCGCCCATTGGTTCGAGCGGCAGGAGGATGTCGGCAAAGAGGATCGCTGCGTCCATGCCGAGACGCAGCGGTTGCATGGTGACTTGTGCCGCGAGTTCGGGCGTCCGGCAAAGTTCGAGCATTCCGTACTTCGTGCGTAGCGCGCGGTACTCGGCCATGTAGCGACCCGCCTGGCGCATCATCCAGACAGGCGTAGAGTCCACGGGTTCACGCCGGCACGCGCGCAGAAACCGATCGTTTCTCATTGGGGCCGGCAACGTAGCTCACTTCAGCACGCCCCGACCATTTTCCCGTCCGCAGCGGCAGAGCGAGAGCGCGGATGGGGCTACGTTACCAAATCCAGCGGCGCTCGCGCGCTCCGGCGAGCAGCCGCTCGCGAAAGTCTGGATGCGCGATGGCGACGAGGGCGTGGACGCGCTCGCGGATCGTCTTGCCGTAGAGCGACGCAATACCGAACTCGGTAACCACGAAGTGCACGTCGTTGCGCGATGTTGTCACACCCGATCCGGGCGATAGCTCGACGTCGATGCGAGAGACTTGGCCGTCGTAAGCAGTGGACGGCAACGCGATGATCGGTCTGCCGTCTTCGGCGCGCGCCGCACCGCGAATGAAATCTACTTGGCCGCCGACCCCAGAGTAGAAACGCGAGCCAAGCGAGTCGGCGCACACTTGTCCGGTGAGATCCACCGCGAGCGCAGAGTTGATGGCGACCATGCCGCGATTTTTCGCGATGGTGAACGGATCGTTGACGTAATGCGACGGATGCATCTCGAGGCCGGGATTGTCATGCACGAAGTCGTAGAGCCGGCGCGAGCCCATGACGAAGCTCGCGACGAGTTTTCCGCAGTGCAGCGTCTTTCTTGCATTCGTGATGATGCCGCGTTTGACGAGATCGATGACGCCGTCGGAGAACATCTCGGTGTGGATGCCGAGATCGCGATGGTTGTGCAATTCGTCGAGCACCGCATTGGGGATGCCGCCGATGCCGAGTTGCAACGTGTCACCGTCGCGCACGAGGCTCGCAACGTTGCGACCGATACCGCGTAACGTTTCGGTGATGGCTTCCGATGGGAGCTCGGGCAGCGGGTGATCCACGTCGACGAATCGCGTGATGCGCGAGCAATGGATGAACGCATCGCCGTACGTGCGCGGCATCTTCGGATTGACCTCGGCGATGACGATCTTCGCGGCGTCGACCGCGGGCTTGACGACGTCGACCGAGACACCGAGCGAGCAGTAACCGTGATCGTCCGGTGGTGAAACTTGGACGAGCGCAACGTCGACCGGCAACGGACCACGAAGCAGCGAGGCGACTTCGCTCAGAAACACCGGCGTGAAATCGGCGCGTCCTTCATGGATGGCGACGCGTGCGTTCGACCCAATGAAGAACGCGTTGTGACGCACGTGTCCGGAAAACTCTCGCGCCGTGTACGGAGCACCTCCGAGAGTGATGATCTGGCAAGCCTCGACGTCATGAAGGCTGAGCGCTCGCGCGCAAAACGCTTCGATAAGATCGATCGGTGCCGCGGCTCCGGAACCAATGAACACGCGCATGCCGCTTTGCACGGCGGAAACCGCTTCTTCTGCCGAATGTCGCTCCCTCCGATACGTCACGCACGCACCTCCGAGTTGACTACCTCATCCATGAAACGAACGCCAACCGTAGCATGAGGATCAGGAGGATCAGACAGATAGGGGTTGGCATCCGCCCTGCTCGAGAACAACCCGTATGACGCAGCACGACGGCCGCGAATACAGCTACCACGAGACGGCCGATCCGCACCGGCGCTCGCTATGGATCACCGACGTCGTACTTGGTGGTCAGGACGGGCTCGTCAACGTCCTTGGAGTCATCCTTGGCATCGCTGTCGCAACGCGCAGCATGCGCATCGTGCTCGTCGCGGGGATCTCGGCTGCGCTCGCGGAGTCCGTGTCCATGGCAGCGGTCGCGTACACGTCGTCGGTTGCTCGAGGCGAGCTCTATAAAGCCGAGCGCGCCCGCGAGTATCGCCACATCGAGGCTGTCCCCCAAATCGAGCGTTCGGAGATCCGCGAGATCTATGCGCGCAAAGGTTTCTCGGGTCCGCTTCTCGATCAGATCGTCGCTACGATCACGAACGACAAGAACACCTGGGTCTCCGTCATGATGGCCGAGGAATTCGAACTCGCCGACGTCGATCGCAGAGCGAGCGCACGCTCGGCATTCATCGTGGGGTGCTCGGCGCTCGTCGGCTCGCTCTTGCCGCTCGTGCCGTTTCTCGTGTTGCCCGTCATGCCGGGCGCGTGGGCCTCGGGGACCCTAGCAGCCATGACACTCTTCGCGTTTGGTGCGTACAAAGCGAAACGAACCGTCGGCCGACCACTTCGCGGCGGGCTCGAGCTGGCAGGCATCGGCATGTTGAGCGCGCTCATTGGCTATGCCGTCGGCGTGCTTCTCGCCGTCCCCTAAGAGGGTGTTTACCAGTCAAAGTGGGATTTCAGGGTTGCGTTGTCGATGAGTGCATGATGCACACGTGCAATTCGTTCACGTCGCCGTCGCCGTCAACGACCACGTCAACGAAACGAGGGCACACGATGGCTCTTCGCGCCAGGCGCTCATGAATGTCCGTCGTAGTCGTTGACGTGGAC
>WQYX01000023.1 GCA_009781005.1 Polyangiaceae bacterium
TAGACCGCTTTCAAGTTGACGCGAGGTCGAGGCGGGGCCGAGGAGCGGACCGGAACAGCCTTGAAGGCTTTGAGGACCGCACCGCAGGCCCCAACGATGAGATCGCGTCAAATCGAAAGCGGTGATGGGGGGATGCTTGAAGAACCGCTTCGTCCCAGCGCATTTTTGTGGTCCAGAAACCGGAGGGTTCCTGCGCCGCTCGTTCGTTCGAGCACGGTACGCAAATCTCCCGGCAACGTGGCTTCGATGATCATGCGTTGGCGTTTGACGGGATGATCGAACTCGATCCGCACGCAGTGCAAGAACGTGCGGTCGAGGCCGTTCTTCTCCTCGAAGAAGCGATTCGTCGGCGGGTGCCCGTAGCGATCATCACCAAGCACAGGATGGCCCCAGGCCGCAAAGTGGCGCCGGATCTGGTGTGTGAATCCCTCTTCCGGGATGACTCGCAACACCGAGTGCCCGCTCGCCACGCCGAGGCGCCGGAAGCGAGTGCGTGCATGCTGCAACTCTCCGTCTTCGCGCAGATCGCGTGTGATGGCGCCCTTGGCCGGCACGATACCGCGCGCGCCGACGACGAAGATCACGCGCGCGAGCTCGTGATGGATCACCGCTTGCCAACGTGCGAGATCCTTCGGATCTTTGACGAGCATCACGAGACCGCTCGTGCCGACATCGAGGCGATGTACGACAACGGCTTGACCTGCGCCCGGTAGCACGCGTGCGCGCTCGACGAGAGAGCGTCCATGTTCGCCACTTATCGGCTCGTGCGCGCTCTTTTCAACGATGAGGATCTCCTCGTCGTCGTAGACGACGTTCGGTAGCGGCAAGTCTCCACGCCGCAACCATGCGATAGTCTCCACTTCATCCGTCAGCGGAATCATGTCGAAAGGACGGAGGTGCGTGACGGCGAAACCGAGCCTCGAAAAATGATCGAGATCGCGCGCGAGCGTGTCGGGATCACACGAGACGTAGGCGACGGCCGACGGAGCGAGACGCGCGAGGAGATCTCGAGCGAGCGGGCTCATCCCGCGCCGAGGCGGATTGATGACCGCACCGTCGAAGTGCGCACCGCGCTCCACATGACGGCGGAGAGCCAAGGCAACATCGGAGGCCTCGGCAAAAACTGGCAGCTCGGCTTGTCGCGCAGCTTGTTCTGCCTGGGCGGCAGCAGGCGCGAACGATTCGATCATCTCGACCTCGGCACCTGCCTGTGCCAGGGCAAGTGCGATCGCGCCCGAGCCTCCATAAAGATCGAGCAGCCTTGGTTTTTTTGCGCTCTTGCCGCGCAGATCGAAGAGATCGATGAGCGTCGCGTGAATGCGCTCGGCCTGTCCGCGGTGTGCCTGCACGAACGATCCGTAGGTCGCGAGGTGGCGCGTCTGGCCGATGTGATCGACGGCGGACGAGACACCGCCGACGACCACGGTCTCGGCGCCGAGGATCTGAGGGGCATCGCCCTCGTGAAAGTTCAGCGCGACGCCGATGACCTCGGGTACGCGCTCGATGAGAGCCTTTGCGCTGCGTTCGAGTTCACCGAGATCGGTGATGGCCTCGCGTTGCACGATGAGGGTGGCGAGGACGCGCGGCGGAGACTCGTCGCCATGCACTTCGCGCAGATCGATCGCGCGAAGGGAGCCGCGCTTCCAGTCGCTGCCATGCGTGGCGAAAGGAGCGAACGGGCCTCCGGAAGCTTCGTCGTTGGCGATCATCTCGCGTACTCGGGCGACGACGGTGGCGAGCGTCTTCGACAGCACGCGACAGTTGGGGACATCGACGACGTGGTGACCGCCACCTCGCGCAAAGAGACCGACCTTGGCGCCCGGCGCGACGATTAACTTGGCGCGCGCTCGGTAACCGACGATGGGATCGGCGGACGCTACGGGCTCGAGGATGACGTGACCGAGCGACGGATAGCGCACGACCGATTGTGCGACGCGACCATGCTTCATGGTGAGCTGATCGCCGTACGGCAAGCCAATGGCCGGGCAGCCTCCGCATCGATCCATGTGTTCGCAATCGATACGTCGTTGGTCGTCTGTGCGTTGCGAATCACACGTGCGAAGTCCGGACGCGACGTCTGCATCGGTCTGGAGAGTCGGAGATGTCATCACGCTGACAAGAGATTACAGCGCAACTCCCGTTGCGCTGAATTTGAAACTCCCATCGCGTGATCTTCATCGGCCAATCGAAAGCGGTCAGAACGTGATGCGCGAAGCGATCATGGCGCTCCAGAGCTTCGTTGCAGGCAGATCCTGCGCGTCGCGCTCGTCGCGGATGAAGATGGTGCCGCCAGTTTCGCACGCGATCTGCCAATAGGACGTGATTTGCGCCTCGAAACCGCTGCCGATCTGAGCTGCGATCTGAGTGGAATGCGGCATTTGCGGCAGGATATTCGAATCGGTGCGCCATTGGCCCACCCCAATCTGCACGAAGGGCGTGACGCGTGCGTTGTTGAGGCGCACGCGCGTCAACACCATTCGCGTCGAAGCAGTGAGCCGCATCGCGTCGACGAGGCTCAAGCGATCGCCGGCGATGCGGTAGGCCGTGCCCCAATCGCGGGCAACGAAAGACACGCGCGGCGCCACGCCGAACCACGCATTGCCCGCGTTCTGCGTGAGCGGCTGGAGAGTGCGATCGTTACGCAATGACGGCGAGACCCCACGCTGCACATTGGGACGCTCGCCGCCGCGTGCGAAGTTGTCGAGATCGACGAGCAGCCGCCCCCAATCGATGGTTGCATGCGACGCGTCGGCCCACGCGTTTGCGGCAAGCATGGTCACGGCAACGATGGTCGCTGGGATCGGCGCAAGCTTCGTCATTCGTCCTTAAAACCCCTATCGGCGGAGAAGCTCTTGCACGAGCGCCGCAGGAGATTTCCGTGAGCGGCTCTGCGCCTGCGACCGACACGTCGGCTCCGCGTCGTCCTTTGCGACGCTATCGAGCAATCGATATGCCCGGTTTCACGTCGTCGCAGTGATCGTGCGGACGTGCGGACCGCTGCCGTGGAGATCGGACTGTTACGGTGCTCGGACTGTCAGGGGGCGAGGCGGTTCAACATGCGCGGGAACGGGATGGTCTCGCGCACGTGTGTGAGGCCGCAGTTAAGGGGACCCCTCCGCGCCGCTCGCGCCGCTCGCCGCGCGCGCTCCCCTTGGCCTCGTGCTCGTCAGGCGCGAAGCGCGCCTTCCTGCGCGCGGGCAGGGGAGCCACGTAGCTGCTGCATCGTGGCAAGTTGTACTCTCATAGAGAGTACAACTGTATGCAAGCTGCACTTGGTGTTTCAAGGGGCGAGGCGGTTCAACATGCGGGGGAACGGGATGGTCTCGCGCACGTGTGTGAGGCCGCAGAGCCACGATACCGTGCGCTCGATGCCGAGACCGAAGCCGGCGTGCGGAAAAGATCCGTAGCGACGCAGATCGAGGTACCACTCGAAGGCTTGCTCCGGCAGCTTATGCTCGGCGATCGCGCTCTCGAGTCGATCGAGATCATCCTCGCGCTGTCCGCCGCCGACAATCTCGCCGTAGCCCTCGGGAGCGAGGATATCCATGTTGAGTGCGAGGTGAGGCGCCGCCTTGTCGCGTGCGAAATAGAACGCCTTCAAGGTCGTTGGGTAGCGATGCACGATGACGGGGCGATCGAACTTGCTCGAGATGACCGTCTCTTCGTCGCCGCCGAAATCATCACCGGCCTTTGCCTCCGGATGGCCATTGTCTTGAAGGATCTCGATGGCCTCGGCGTACGTGATGCGCGGGAAGGGCGGGGTGACCTTCTTTAGCATCGTCGTGTCGCGCTCGAGGATTTCGAGCTCGGGCCCGCGCGTTTCGAGCACGTGCGCGACGACGTACGAGAGAAAATCCTCGGCGAGCTTCATGTCGCCTTCGAGATCCATGAACGCGACCTCGGGTTCGACCATCCAGAACTCCGCGAGGTGGCGGCGTGTCTTGGATTTCTCCGCACGGAAGGTGGGGCCAAAGCAATAGACTTTGCCGAACGCCGCGGCCGCGGCCTCCATATAGAGCTGGCCAGACTGCGTGAGGTACGCCGGCTCGCCGTGGTAATCCGTCTGAAACAACGTGGATGTGCCTTCGCAGGCATTCGGCGTGAAGATGGGCGCGTCAACGAGCGTGAATTCGTGATTGTCGAAGAAATCGCGCACAGCTTTGATAATCGAATGGCGAACGCGCATGATCGCGTGTTGTCGCTTTGACCGAAGCCAAAGGTGCCTATTGTCCATCAAGAAATCCGTGCCGTGTTCCTTTGGTGAGATTGGATATTCGCGCGCGGGAGCCGCCATCACCTTTAGGTCTTTTACCTGAAGTTCGTATTGCCCTTTGATCTTGCCGTGCTCTTTGACCAGGCCGAAGACTTCGAGGCTCGTCTCTTGTTGAATGTGGTCGGCTAAGGCAAAGAGCTCGGGTGAGACATTGCCTTTGAAGACCACGGCTTGGACAATGCCGCTGCCGTCGCGCACTTCCAAGAAATGCAACTTGCCGCTCGATCGCTTGTTGTAGAGCCACCCGCAGACCGTCACTTCTTCGCCGACGTGGTCAGAGAGATGGGCGATCGACACGTGGTGGCTGCTCGTCATGATCGCCAATTACCACGTCGGCATAGGAGCGCATCTGCAAGGTGAGCTGTGGTAGCGTTGTCGCAGTGAGCATCAAAACCCGGGAATCCGTTCTCGTGATTGGGCGATTAGGTGCGGCAGTTGTCCTTATCTTTGGCATCGCCACCTACAAGTCCTGGGTCGTTTACAGCGAGTACGTGCCCGC
The DNA here is from genome assembly GCA_009781005.1 of Polyangiaceae bacterium. GTDB lineage: Bacteria > Myxococcota_A > Polyangia > Polyangiales > Polyangiaceae > Labilithrix. Next base: position 4,773 of record WQYX01000023.1, read on the forward strand.
GCACGCGCGCGTTCTAAACCGCGAGGAGAGGATCTGCACCGAGGGGGGATCATCCCCTGATGATAGCGAATACACATTTGAACTTATGGTCTATCCCGACCCGCCAGCCGGTTTTCAGCGTCCGATCGAGCCGTTCCCAGCGACGTGGACGTCCTGCGAGATGAGGGGGAGTAGCCTGATCCCCAAGTTGGGAGAAACCTTCCGTGCGTGCTTCAATCCGAAGGATCCAAAGCAAATCTATCCTGACAGGAGGGGTTACGTCTTTTTTGGTTGCCACGCACGCTAAAGCATCTTTGCGAGCTCCACATCGTGGCCGTTTGGGCAGCGCGCGCGCATCTCGCGCTCGGCCTCTTCGATCGGCACGCGCACGATCGCGCCGCACTCCGGGCATGTCACCTCAATGGACTCTTCATTGCTGTCGTGCTTGGCCATAGATTGGAGCCTAACACTCCCCACGCCGCGTGCAGCCGCGACGCAGATCGACAATCTCTGACGTTCTGCACCGAGGTTGATTAGGATGGCACCGGCTGCGGTCCTTCTTGGCTGCGCCGTGAAGCATGAAGGTCGTTGACTTCTACAAGCTCCCGCGCCCCATTCAGGATCGATTCGTCGGGTCGGTGATGAGCGGATTTCCGCCCGCGCCGCTGCTTGCTCGCGCTGGCGGGGCGCAGACCAACGCACGGTGGATCGGCCTGTCGGTCGTCTCGTTGCTCTTGCTCATCGTCACGTTGGCCGTTGGCTACGGCGAATTGGGCAGCCGTCTGGCCATTCAATCGCCCAAGTGGTTGATTCTCTATACGCTGCTCGTCTTCGGCATCGTGTACGGCATCGTACAGATCTGGACGCGGCACGTGCGCGCGCAGGGGCTGCCGTACAACGCTGGGGTCTATCTGTTTCCCGCATGCCTCATCGACGCGCAGAGCGATCGCTTTGCCGTTTACGACACGAGAGAGCTTGTCTCGGTCAACGCGCAAGACAGCAGTGTCCGCGTCTCGTTCAGCGGAAGAGGCTCGTTCCTGTTCTTCGCGGCCGATGCGAGTGCTGCCGCCGCGATCGCGACGGAAGTATGGGCGGAGCGCGAGCGCGCCATGCGCGCGCAAGAGACCGAGGATCAGAAGGAGCTCGTCTCGGTCGATCCGCTGCACAATCCGCGGTTCTCGAGCCCTGTCGGTCCGCGCGATCAGTATCAGGCGAAGACGCCGTTCTGGGGGAAGTACGGGGCCGTTGCGGCGAGCGTCGTAGCGCTCGCGGGCGCCGATGCACTCTGGGTATTCCGCAATGCAGGCAGTGACAGGGCGATGTACGAACGCGCGAAGGCGGCGAACGATACGGCGTCGTTCCGCGCCTACCTTGCTCGGGGTCGTGCTCACGCGAGTCAAGTCAGTGACTTCGATTTGCCGCGCGCGGAGCTAAATGATGCCGTTGCCGTCGGCACCGTCGACGCGCTGCTCGCGTTCAAGTCGGCGCATCCAACGACCAAGATCAGCGACCATCTCGCGGACGCGATTCGGAAGGCGATGCTCGCCGAGCTCGATCGCGCGAAAGACAAAGGGACACTCTCCGCGCTCGAAGACTTCGCCAAACGCTACCCGAACAACGGCGTCGAGCCGGAGCTTCGCAATGCGATTCATGCTGTCTTCATGCGCGATTTCGAGGCGTTCAAGAAGCGTGCGCCGGCGAACGACAAGAACGTTCTGTCGTTCGCCGAGAGACTGTTCGCGTGGGCGGAGAAACACGACGGACGCGTCGAGATCCGTTTCCGCCGTAGGAAAAGCGAGTCGCTCGGGCGCGCCGACGCGTTCGTCGTCAGGACACCGTCGTTCGCGGGTGACGTCTCCTACCCAACGCACTACTTCGACGAGAAACACGCCGCTCGGCACGAGCAAGATCTCGGTAAGCTGCTCTCCGATCGCTTCAATGCGGGGCTATCCCCGGAGATCTTCGAGTTTGTCCAAGGTGCCGTTATCCCGATGGATGTCGAAGCGCTGCCCGAGATCTCGACGCCAACGCTGTTCGTCACGCATTCGGCAGAGTGGTCGGGCCACTCGTTCACGGCGTACAAACCGCACGGTGTGTACGTTGGGATCGCCTTTTTCTTCGAGGGGCAATTCGTCATCCCGGGTGATCCCAAGTTTTTCAAGTTCAAAAACGATGTCGTCAAGCCCGCGGCGCTTGGTCAGTTAAAAGATGACGGGACACTTCAGCCGGGCACGGCAGAAGAGAAAGTCTACAACGCGATGGGTGCGGAGGCCTTCGAGCAATTCGGCGACAAACTCGTTGGGCGTTTCTTTTCGGACGACAAACCCTAGCCTTGCCAACCGCTTTCAACGTCGTGCGCGGAGCATCGTGCGGGCGTGATCGACGTCGAGCGCGTTCTCCCATCGCGCAACGACGAGCGTTGCAACCGCATTGCCAATGATGTTCGTGAGGGCGCGCGCTTCGCTCATGAAGCGATCGACTCCGATGATCAGCGTGAGGCCCGCAACCGGAATGTTGCCTGTTGAGGCGAGCGTGGCAGCGAGCGTGACCAAGCCGCTGCCCGTGACGCCAGCGGCGCCCTTCGACGTGAGGAGCAAGACCACGAGCAGCGTGATTTCGTCGCGAAAAGAAAGCGGCACGTTGAGCGCCTGCGCCACGAAGATCGCCGCCATCGTGAGGTAGATGCAGGTGCCATCGAGGTTGAACGAGTAACCCGTCGGCACGACGAGACGCACGATTTCGGGCTTGGCACCCAGATCTTCGAGCTTCGTCATCAGGCGGGGGAGTGCGGACTCCGACGACGAAGTGCCGAGGACGATGACGAGCTCTTCGCGCAGGTACACGAGGAGTCTGACGATCGACAGCCTCAGCGCTCGCATCACGATTCCGAGAACGACGAAGACGAAGATCAGCGCCGTCGCGTAGAAAGCGCCCATCAGGCGCGCGAGGTTGCCGAGGCTGCTGACGCCGTACTTGCCAATGGTGAAGGCCATGGCGCCGAAAGCGCCGAGCGGCGCAAATCGCATGACGATGCCGACCACCGCAAAGAGCGCTGTCGTCCCCTGTTCGATGAGAGCCAAAATGCTGCGCGCACGCGTGCCGATCGACGCGAGCGCAACGCCGGTGAGAACACCAAGAAGGAGAACTTGCAGGACGTCACCGTTCGTGAATGCGGACGCGAAGGTGTCGGGGATGATCGCGAGCAGGTGCTCGACGACGCCGTGTGGCCGCGCCCCCGAGAGCGTCTTGTCGAGCGCAGCGGTGTCCAGGCTTTCGCGGGTGACGTGCATGCCGGAGCCGGGGCGCGCGATGTGCACGATGGCGAGGCCGAGTCCCAACGCGATGGTGGTCATCCCCTCGAAGTAGATGGCGGCCTTCGCGCCGACGCGGCCTGCTTTCTTGAGATCGCCCATCCCCGCGATGCCCGCCGTCACCGTCAGAAAGACGATGGGGCCGATGAGCATCTTGACGAGTTTGATGAAGGCCTCGCCGAGCGGTCGCATCGCGATGCCCCACGCCGGACTCTTGGCTCCAAGCGCCACGCCGAGCGCGATGGCGATGAGAACCTGAACGTACAGGCCGGGACCTCGCTTCGGCAACGTCACGGCGCCAACCTATCGGGGTCGCGGCCCCGTGCAAATCGAGTATGCCTACTCTCGCATGAAAGAAGCGTCGGTCCACCGTCAGCTCCTCGTCGTTCTCGCGACCCTTGCCGTATGGTCCACGTCGGCGTGCCGCCCAAAAGTGTTGCCCGCGCCCGACGCAACGGTGCAAGGCGTTCCCACCACGTCAGCGAGTGTGTTGCCTCCTGTGCCCCCGCTCTCCACGGCCGCACGCACCGAAGACGAGCGCAACACGATTGGTGTGTTCCGCGCTGTGTCCCCGTCCACGGTTTTCGTCACGCAGACGCGCGTCGTCGAGGACTTCTTTCAGGGTGCGCTGGAGATCCCGGCAGGATCCGGCTCCGGTTTCGTTTGGGACACAGAAGGCACCATCGTCACTAATTTTCACGTCGTCGATGGCGCGCAATCGATCACGGTCACCTTGCACGATCAGCAAATTTTTGAGGCGAAGCTCATTGGCGCCGAACCGAGGAAGGACATCGCCGTCCTCAAGATCAACGCGCCCGCCAAGCTGCTCGTGCCCATTGTCCTCGCGAAGGCCAACGAGCTCGAAGTTGGGCAGAAAACCATCGCCATCGGCAACCCCTTCGGGCTCGATCACACGCTGACCACCGGCATCGTCAGCGCGCTCGGTCGCCAGGTGCAGGGCGCCGGCGGCGTCACCATCCGCGACATGATCCAAACCGACGCCGCGATCAATCCGGGCAACTCAGGCGGCCCCTTGCTCGACTCGCAGGGCCAACTCATCGGGATGAACACGATGATCTTCAGCAAGTCCGGTGCCTCTGCAGGGATCGGTTTTGCGGTCCCCGTGAGCACGATCACGCGCATCGTCCCGCAGATCCTCAAGACGGGTCGCGCCGAGCAAGTCGGGCTCGGCATCGTGACCGACCCGCTGCAGAAGATCGAACGACGCCTCGGAATGAAAGGCGTCGTCGTCTACCAGGTTGCCCCGGGCACGCCCGCGGCGCAGGCCGGATTGCGGGGCCTCACGCGGACGCGCCAGGGGATCTTGATAGGCGACGTCATCGTGGGCGTGGACGACAAACGCATCGGTGACTTCGATGATCTTTACACCGTGCTCGACGACCACAAACCCGACGACGTCATCAAGGTTCGCGTTCAGCGGGGAACCGACATCCTCGACGTCGATATGAAGGTCATCGTGCTCCCTCAACCGAACCTGATGTAAGCGCACACAACCGCTTTCAAGTTAGCCAATCCGCGTGATGATTCGGGCCCATGTCTTGTCCGAGACGGCGCTGCGAGGAAGGACCGATCGCTCTGGGGTGGTTGCGCCGGCATGCACTTGATGCACGCCGCCCGCGATGTTCGACAGATCGATGTACTCGTCGCCTTCGACGAGCGGCTCAGATTCGGCGCGCGCAACCTTTGCTGTCTCGTCGTTCGTGAGGAGCTCGAGAATGGCTTCGCGCGCCAGATACTTGCCCTTGTTCGAGGAGGTGCCCATGCCGCAGGACACATGCAAGCCCCTTGCCCCATCCCGCTTTCGCTTCTGTCGTCGTTAGCTGTGCTCGGTCAGACGTGCTTCTGCTGCGATGAGTGTATTTTCCAACAAACACGCAATGGTCATCGGGCCGACGCCGCCGGGCACCGGTGTGATAGCTGCGGCGCGCTCCTTTGCCTCATCGAACGCAACGTCGCCGACGAGTTTTGTCCTCGCTGTCTCGCCGGGTGCCGTCGCGCCAAAACTCACGCGGTTCATTCCGACGTCGATGACGATGGCGCCTGGCTTCACCCAATCGCCGCGCACGAGTTCCGCTCTGCCTATGGCCACCACGAGCACGTCGGCTTGCCTGCAAATCTCGTCGAGGTTTCTCGTGCGTGAATGCGTCATCGTCACCGTGGCGTGCGCCGCGAGCAGCAGTTGCGCCATCGGCTTGCCTACGATGTTCGATCGCCCGACGATCACCGCGCGCGCGCCTTCCAGCTTGGCATTCGCAAGAGCAATCAGCTTCATCGCCCCGCGCGGCGTGCACGGTACGAGCGCCGGTCGTCCCGACGCGAGCCGTCCTGCGTTGACCGGATGGAAGCCGTCGACGTCCTTGTCCGGTCGGATGGCGTCGAGCACGCGCTGTTCGCGGATTTGCTTTGGCAACGGGAGCTGCACGAGGATCCCGTCGACGCTCTCGTCCGCATTCAATCGATCGATCTCGGCAAGCAGCACCTGCTCGCTCGTTTCCGACGGCAACACGTGGAGCTTGCCGCGAATGCCAACTTCTTTCGCCGCCTTCTCTTTGTTGCGCGTGTAGATCTGGCTCGCCGGATCTTCGCCGACGAGGATCACTTCGAGCCCCGGCGGCCGCCCGTACTTCTTCGTGAAGGCAAGAGCGTTGTCGCGCACCTCCGCGCGAACGGTTTCGGCAAGCTTTTTTCCATCGAGAATCAGTGCGCTCATGTCCCGCGCACGATAGACCGCTTTCGATTTGACGCGATCTCTTTGTTGGGGCCTGCGCTGCGGTCCTCAAAGCCAAGCCGGCTGTTCCGGTCCGCTGCTCGGCCCCGCCTCAACCTCGCGTCAACTTGAAAGCGGTCCACGAATCACTTCGTGCGGAAGACACGCGACAGGATTCGGTCGAGGTGATCGAGATCTTCGTACGGAAGCACGACCTCGCCCCGGTTGCCGCTGTCGCGCACGACGACCTTCGTTCCTGCCGCGCGCGTGAGGCGCAGCTCGAGATCGCGGATCGCCGACGACTTGATCCCGATCTTGGCGCCCGAAGCTTTGCCTTTGCCTTTTGCGCCGCGCACGAGCGCTTCGGTGGCGCGCACGCTGAGTTGGCCTCGCGTGACCTTGTCGGCGAGCTCCTCGATCTTCGTTGGATCGGCTGCGCCGAGCAGCGCGCGCGCGTGGCCCTCGCTGAGCGCGCCGGCAAGGACTTTGGCGCGCACGGTGGACGGGAGCTTGAGCAGCCTCAGCGAATTGGCGACGGTCGTGCGATCTTTGCCGAGTCGCGTGGCGAGCGTCTCCTGCGTGTAATCGTGTTCTCTGACGAGCCTGTCGAGCGCTTCGGCGAGTTCGACGGGGTTCAGATCTTCGCGCTGAACGTTCTCGATGAGCGCTAGCTCGAAGGCTGTGACGGGGGAGACGTCCTTGACGACGACGAGCACCTCGCGAAGCCCCGCCTTCTGGGATGCGCGCCACCTTCGCTCGCCGGCGATGATCTCGAACTTGTCACTCGACGCCGCGCGCCGCACGACGATGGGTTCGAGAAGCCCGTGCTCCTCTATCGACGCCGCGAGCTCGTCGAGTTTGTCTTTCGCGAAGTGCTGGCGCGGCTGCCCTTTTTGCGGCGAGATCTTTTCGATGGCGCAGGAGAAGACGCTCTTGTCGCCGTAGGTTGCGGTGATGGCCTTCGAGGACGCTGCGGGCAAGAGCGCGTCGAGGCCGCGTCCGAGCGCGCGGCGTTTCGTGTCCGCTGCGCTCATCGCGCGGCCGCCGCCTGCTTTGCCTTGCCGGCGCGCGACGAGGCGGCATGTTTCACGACGAGCTCGCGCGCGAGCGCGAGATAGGCCTGTGCGCCTTTCGACGAGACGTCGTAGAGCATGGCGGGTTTGCCGTGCGAAGGCGCTTCGGACAGGCGCACGTTGCGCGGGATGACCGTGTCGAAAACGAAGAAGTGATCTCGAACTTCGTCGGCAACTTGGTGCGCGAGGTTGTTGCGTGGATCGAACATCGTCAGCACGATCCCTTCGACTTCGAGACTTGGATTCATGCCGTTCTTCACGCGATCGATCGTGGCCATGAGGTGCGTGAGGCCTTCGAGCGCGTAGTACTCGCACTGCAACGGGACGAGCACCGTCGATGCAGCGGCGAGCGCGTTGACGGTGAGCAAACCGAGCGACGGCGGGCAGTCGATGAAGATGTAGTCGTAGTCGTCCGCGATCTCGCTCAGCGCGTTCTTCAATTTCACCGCGCGCTCTCGGTCGTCGACGAGTTCGAGTTCCGCGGCGACGAGATCCTGCGTGGCGGGTGCGACCGCAAGACCGGGTACGTCGGTCTCGACGATGACGTCACGCATGGGGACTTCGCCAATGAGCACGTCGTAGACCGTGCGCTCGCGCGTCCCGGCGCGAACGCCGACCCCGGAGCTCGCGTTCCCTTGCGGATCCATGTCGACCAAAAGCGCGCTCTTTTCAGCCGCGGCGACACTTGCGGCAAGGTTTACCGCCGTCGTGGTCTTTCCAACGCCACCTTTCTGATTCACGACGCAGGTGACGCGCGAAAGCTTCGATGCCATGGGCTCGTTCCTACTCGAACGACGAAAAGCGCTCGCGTTTTTTGACGGGTCTCGCGAGCGTAGTATGATGTGCGCAGATGTAGGACAACGAACATCGCAAGCACCCCCTTGCGACGTTTGATTCTGCCGAAGCCGCGCCGCGCTTGGCGACGAGGCAACAGGAGCAGCGATGAAAGAGGCGCTTTCGAGAGCGCTCGCGGGCGACAGCGACGCGAGCGTCGACAGGATTCTTGCGTCCACCTTCTGGCAGCCACGGCCGCGTCGCGATGCGCTCGCCGAGGTCATTCGCCTTTCGGATCGCAAAGCCGAGGGACCGCTTTCGATTTGACGCGATCTCGTCGTTGGGGCCTGCGCTGCGGTCCTCAAAGCCAAGCAGGCTGTTCCGGTCCGCTGCTCGGCCCCGCCTCGACCTCGCGTCAACTTGAAAGCGGTCTACCAACTGAAAGTTTTCGTGGTCTTCGACCAATTCGCGGAGGATGCGTGATGGGTATTCCGAAAAGCTATCGCAGCATGGAAGAGTTCGAGCGAGAGACGATTCGCCCGGACATGAAGTACGGCTTCTCTCTCGACGATCTGATGCAGGACACGAGCTTCGAAGGCTCGGATCTGCTCTTCGATGACACCGTCGACGAATACGATCCCGATCAAGACGACGACGACGATTACTAACCGCTTCCGCTTTGGCGCGATCTCGTCGTTGGGGCCTGCGCTGCGGTCCTCAAAGCCAAGCAGGCTATTCCGGTCCGCTGCTCGGCCCCGCCTCGACCTCGCGCCAAATCGTTTGCGGTTTCACAAAGCGAATATCGCCGCACCCCGAGACATTCGTCCCCTCCTGGGACCGCCCCTGAAGACGCCTCTCTTCAGGGGCACCTCTTTGTGTACGCTTGACCGTTCGCGCGCAGAAAGTATGGTGGCCGCCCCAATGCAAGTCAGCGTTCAGCGAATCTCTCCTGTCGTTCTCGAACTCCAAGTCGAGGTGCCTGCCACGCACGTGAAGGCCGAAATCGACAAGGCCTATACCCACCTCGGCAGAACGGCGCGCATCAAAGGCTTTCGCCCGGGCAAGGCGCCGCGCGACGTCCTCTCGCGCATGTTCGCCACGCAGGTAACGAATGACGTCGCGAACGCCATCGTCAAGGACACGCTCCCGAAAGCGCTCCAAGAAAAGAACCTCACGCCGGTGAACCAGCCGTCGGTTCAAGCGAACAAGGGAGTGAATCCCAGAGAATCATTTTCGTTCAAGGCGCGCTTCGAAGTGCAGCCCGACATCGACGACGTGAAGTTCGAAGGCTTCGAGCTCTATCGACCAAAGATCGAAGTCGGTGAGGAGGCCGTCGAAGTGCAGCTCGAGAACCTGCGCCAGCGCAGCGCTCCGCTCAAAGCACCCGAGCCTCCGCGCGGCGCGCAGAAGGGCGACGTGCTCTCGATGGATTTCGTGCTCTCGATCGACGGCAAAGAAATAAAGGACGGTGGCGCGCAAGGCATCCAGATCGAACTTGGCTCCGGTCAGGCGCTTGGAGCGATCGAAGAGGCGCTCGTTGACCAGAATGTCGGCGCCAAGGTCGAGGCCGTGCACACGTTTCAGGCCGATCATCCGCGCGAAGACTTTCGCAACAAGACGGGGTGCTTCGCCATCACCATCACGGATCTGAAAGAGCGAGTGCCGCCGGCCATAGACGACGAGTTCGCCAAGGACATCGGCTTCGACACGCTCGTCGCGTTGCGCGCGGATATCCACACGAAGCTCGAGAAGGCGATGAAGGATCGCGCGGAGAACGCTCTCACCGAGCAGATCGTTCAGAAGCTGAACGATCTGAATCCGTGCGACGTCCCTCCGTCGCTCGTCGAGCAGCAGAGCCGCATGATGGAGCAAGAAATCATGGGGAATGCGCGGCGCATGGGGCAGCAAATCTCGAGGGAGCAAGCGGACAACCTCCGCAACGCCATCAAGGTAGACGCCGAGCGAAAGGTTCGCGCGGGGTTGCTCATGGCCGCCATTGCCAAGAAGCACGAGTTCAGGATCACCGATCGAGACGTCGAGAACGGGCTCGCCGAGCTCGCGGCGGAGACCGGGAAGAACGTCGCGAAACTGCGCGCCCAATACAACGAGAAGGGCAAGCGCGAAATGCTCATCGGCATGATCTTGGAAGACAAGATCTTGAACTTCATCGAAACCAAATCGACCATCATCGACGGCGAGCCGCCATCTGAATCTCCGGCTCCAAAGTCCGGCGAAGAGGCGGAAACAGTAGAGGAGGGTGGAGCATGATCAAGCGTCCGGACAATCGCACCCGTGCCATGGCGACGCTCGAGCGTGCGAAAGATTTCATTCCGTACCCCACGGTCGTGGAGACGACGCACCGCGGAGAGCGCAATTGGGACATCTTCAGTCGCCTCTTGAAAGATCGCATCGTCTTTCTTGGTTCGGAGATCAACGACGACGTTGCGAACATCGTCATCGCGCAGTTCCTGTTCTTGGAGAGCGAGGATCCCGACAAGGAGATCATGCTCTACGTCAACAGCCCCGGCGGCGTCGTGACGAGCGGCCTCGCGATCTACGACACCATGCAGTACGTGCGCTGCGACGTCTCGACGACGTGCCTCGGCATGGCCGCGTCAATGGCGGCGGTTCTCCTTGCCGCGGGCGCGAAGGGCCGGCGCAACGCGCTGCCGAACGCGCGCATCATGATCCACCAACCCATGGGCGGCGCGCGCGGACAAGCATCGGACATCGAGATTCAGGCGCGCGAAATCAAGCACATGAAGGAGGTCCTCACGGACATCCTGACCAACGCGACCGGAAAGCCGAAGGAGCAAATCCTCAAGGACATCGATCGCGACTTCTACCTTGGATCTTCCGCCGCCAAGGAATACGGCCTCATCGACAACGTTATGCTGCCACCCAAGAAGCGCGGCGACGGTGTGAAAGAAGTAAAAGAAAAGTGAGAGCGAGTATACCGGCCGTCGCAAGCTTGCGATGGCTTGCGTAGCGGCATAAGCTTTTCATCTTGAGAGGAAGAGGCGAGCGTGGAGCGTCGACGCGACGATCACAATAGTGGAAACTTGAGCTGCTCCTTCTGCGGAAAGTCGCAGAAGGAAGTGAAGAAGCTCATTGCAGGCCCCACTGTCTACATTTGCGATGAGTGCATTGGTCTCTGCAATGACATCATTGCCGAAGAGGTGGAGAAGGACGAGCCGTACGCCGGCTCGGCGCCCATTCCAAAGCCGTCGGAGATCAAAGCCATCCTCGACGATTACGTGATTGGGCAGGAGCGTGCGAAGAAGATCCTCGCGGTCGCCGTCCACAATCATTACAAGCGCATCGACTCGCGCGTGAGCGACACGGACGTGGAGCTCTCGAAGTCGAACATCCTTTTGCTTGGTCCCACCGGCAGCGGCAAGACGCTGCTCGCGCAGACGCTCGCGAAGATCCTCCATGTGCCGTTCGCCATCGCGGATGCAACCACGCTCACCGAAGCGGGTTACGTCGGTGAGGACGTCGAGAACATCATCGTTCAACTCTTGCAGAACGCAGATCACGACGTCGAGCGCGCGCAGCGCGGCATCGTCTACATCGACGAGATCGACAAGATCAGCAGGAAGAGCGACAACCCGAGCATCACGCGCGACGTCTCGGGTGAGGGTGTGCAGCAGGCCTTGCTCAAGATCATCGAGGGCACGGTGGCGAACGTTCCGCCGAAGGGCGGGCGCAAGCATCCGCAGCAAGATTTCCTGCAGGTGGATACGACCAACATCCTTTTCATCTGCGGCGGTGCATTCGTTGGTCTCGATCAGATTGTGCAGCGCCGCATTGGTCAGTCCACGCTCGGCTTCGGCGCAGACATCAAGAGCAAGAAGGATCTCAAACTCGGCGAGCTTCTGCAGCGGGTCGAACCGGAAGATTTGCTCAAGTTTGGTCTCATTCCGGAGTTCATCGGCCGGCTGCCGGTGATCGCCACGCTCCACGAATTGAACGACGACGCTCTCATCGACATCCTCACGAAGCCCAAAAATGCGCTCGTGAAACAGTTTCAGAAGCTCTTCGAGATGGACGGGGTGAAGCTCAAATTCACGAAGACGGCGCTCTCGGCCGTCGCGCGTGAAGCCCTGGCTCGCAACGCGGGCGCGCGCGGTCTGCGCGCCATCCTCGAAGGTGCGCTGCTCGACATCATGTACGACGTGCCTTCGCGCTCCGGCATCAAAGAAGTCGTCGTGAGCGAAGAAGTCATCACGAAGGGCGAAGCCCCGCTCATCGTCTACCAAAAAGAAGCCGAGCTCGCATAATAGGGGGGACCCCACCGCGCGGGCATCGCTTCACTTCGTTTCGCTCCCCGCGCGTGCTCCCCTTGGGCGGTGCTCAGTAGCGGACCCCACCGCACGTCTCGCTACGCTCGCTGCGCGCGCTCCCCTTGGGCTGGTGCTCGTCAGGGCCGAAGCGGCCCTTCCTGCGCGCCGCCAGGGGAGCGTCGTTGTGCCGAGAATGCCAGCGTGATGGCAATTGTCAGCTATTGTCAGCGGCAGGACCGTGCTCGCTGTTCTAAAACAATTCGCGAATTATCCTACTTCGTAGACGCCGCAACTTATCCGAAGAAAGGACTGAAACAACATGAACCGATTCCTTTTTACTTCTTTTTTCGCTCTCATGCTCTCCGGCGGACTTGTGCTCGCATGCGGCAACGACGATTCTTCAGTGGATGGCTCGAAGAAGCTCGGCGACTTGAACCAGGACGAGGCAGCGCAGGTTTGCCAAGACGCCGAGAAGATGGCAACGGACGATTACAAGCGTGGATACTGCCGCGTGGATGCGGCGCTTCAGAATATGGGGTTACCGACGCGCCTTCATCCGCTTGTTAATCTCAGTCTTACTAACCGCGTGGATGCGGCGCTTCAGAATATGGGGTTACCGACGGATGAGGAAGCGCAGTCTTCTTGCGCAATATCTTATCAATCTTGCATGGACGAGGACGAGCAGGTGGGTGATTGCTCCTTCGAAGGTGCCGAGAACTGCACGGTTTCAGACACCATGACATGCCTGAACGACATCGTGGGTTGGTATGCGTCGTGGGCGAATTGGGACTGTAGCCAGCTCAAAGCCAGCGACGACGCAAGCAACTTCGATCCCCCGGCAACCGTATGCGAAGCCTATCTCCGCTGCGTCAATTAGCTTGAATTGGCTCCGTGCAAGCTCACGGCGCAGCGGCGGGGCACGCGCGTGAAACTGTGCTGTAGGCTATAAAATTCGGCCTGGTGGAGGTTGGTGTGGGGCACTTTTTCGAGGTAAAACCTTTGCCAATGTTCTTTAAAACCGACGACGAAAAAGCGCGCGACGATCGCACCAAGAAGCGCGTCCTTCCTCTTCTTCCTCTGCGGGACATCATCGTTTTTCCGCACATGGTGAGCCAGCTCTTCGTAGGGCGCGAGCGCTCGATCAACGCGCTCGACGCTGCGATGGCGCAGGGCAAAGAGATTTTCCTCGCGGCACAGAAGAACGCGAAGACCAACGAGCCAACCCCCGACGATATCTTCCAAGTTGGCACGCTCGGCGTCATCATGCAGCTCCTTCGCTTACCGGATGGCACCGTGAAAGTGCTTATCGAAGGCAAGAGGCGCGCGCGCATCAAGAAATTTCCGGAAACCGACGAATACTTCCTCGTCGAGATCGAGGAGATTGCCGAGCAAACCGATCAAGGCGTCGAAGTCGAAGCTTTGATGCGCAGTGTGCAGGCGGCTTTCGAGATGTACGTGAAGCTGAATAAGAAAGTTCAGCCCGAAATCCTCATGACCGCGCAGACCATCAACGATGCTACACGTCTGTCGGACACGATCGTCGCGAACTTGCCAACCATCAAGCTCACCGATCGCCAGGCTCTCCTCGAGATGGAAGATGGGGTGAAGCGGCTCGAGCGCCTCCATGAATTGATGCAATCGGAGATCGAGATCCTCCAAGTGGAGAAGAAGATCCGTTCTCGCGTCAAGAAGCAAATGGAGAAGACGCAGAAGGAATATTATCTCAACGAGCAAATGCAGGCCATCCAGAAGGAACTGGGGGGCGGCGACCGCGACGAATTCAAGAACGAGATCCAGGAAGTCGAAGAGCTGCTCAAGACCAAGCGGATGAGCAAAGAAGCTACCGCAAAGGTCAAAAAGGAGCTGAAAAAGCTAAAGATGATGCACCCCACGAGCGCGGAAGCGACCGTCGTGAGAAACTACGTTGATTGGATATTAGGACTGCCTTGGTACGAAAAGTCCGAGGAGAACTACGATCTCAAGAAGGCCGAAGAGGTTCTCGAGGAGGACCATTACGGCCTCAAGAAGATCAAAGAGCGCGTGCTCGAATATCTCGCCGTGCAGGCACTGACGAAGAAGTTGAAGGGCCCCGTGCTCTGTTTCGTCGGGCCGCCCGGCGTCGGGAAAACCAGTCTTGCCAAGAGCATCGCGCGCGCCACGGGGCGCAAATTCCAGCGTCTCTCGCTCGGTGGCGTGCGTGACGAAGCCGAGATTCGCGGTCATCGCCGCACGTACATCGGTGCGCTTCCCGGCAAGTTGATTCAGTCGCTCAAGAAGGTCGGAACGAATAACCCGGTCTTCTTGCTCGACGAGATCGACAAGATGTCGACGGACTTCCGCGGGGATCCCGCTGCGGCGCTCCTCGAAGTGCTCGATCCGGAGCAGAATCACGCGTTCAATGACCACTATCTCGACATGGATTACGACTTGTCGGACGTGATGTTCATCACCACGGCAAATACGCTGTCGGGCATCCCGGTGCCGCTGCAGGACCGTATGGAGATCATCCAGCTATCGGGATACACCGAATTTGAAAAGATGAATATTGCGGTCAAATACCTCGTGCCGCGCCAGCGAAAGGAATGCGGTCTCGAAGAGGTGCCGCTTTCCATCAGCGAGAACGCGATCCGCACAATCATCCACCATTACACGCGTGAAGCAGGCGTCCGCTCGCTGGAGCGCGAGATCTCGAGCATCTGTCGCAAGGTCGCGCGCCACGTCGTCAGCATAGGCGAAGACCGCAAGACAGAGGCCGTCGAGGTCGTGGCCAAAAACGTGCCCATCTATCTCGGCGTTCCGAAGTTCCGCCTAAATAAGAAAGAAGAGCGTGACGAGATTGGTTTGACCAATGGCCTCTCGGTCACGAACTCCGGCGGCGGAGAACTCCTCGCGTGCGAGGTCGCCGTCGTTCCCGGCAAAGGAAAACTCGTGATCACGGGCCTTCTCGAAAAAGGCATGGAGGAGAGCGCGCAAGCGGCCATGAGTTACGTCCGCTCGCGCGCCGGGGTTCTCGGCCTCGAGCCGGATTTCTACCAGAAGCTGGACGTACACGTTCACTTCCCCGAATTCATCCGCAAAGATGGCCCTTCGGCGGGTGTGACCATGGCCACATCCCTCGCCAGCGCACTCATCAAGGTGCCCGTGAAGCGCGATCTCGCGATGACAGGCGAACT
This sequence comes from Polyangiaceae bacterium, assembly GCA_009781005.1. Taxonomy (GTDB): domain Bacteria; phylum Myxococcota_A; class Polyangia; order Polyangiales; family Polyangiaceae; genus Labilithrix. Next base: position 20,097 of record WQYX01000023.1, read on the forward strand.
TACGCTCCGCGGTCGTGTGATGGCCATCGGTGGGTTGAAGGAGAAGCTCCTTGCGGCGCACCGCGCCGGAATTACGACCGTGATCATCCCGCGTGAGAACCGCAAAGATCTGCGTGAGGTGCCGCGACGCGTCCTCAAGGCAACGCGCATCGTGCTCGTCGAGCACGCCGACGAAGTGCTCCGGGAAGCACTCTGCTTGACAGATGCCGACGCCCTGTTCGGGCCGGCGTCCGAGTCTTGGCAGTACGTCGACGGCGAGCTCGTGGTTCGGCGCGCTGCGGCGGCAAAGGCGGATGGCGACAGCGTGCCCGTGCTGTTACCCGTGATCCCGTCGAGTAACCCGACCACGCAGGTGCCAGTGCCTGGCAACGCTTAGAGCGTGTTCGCCAGCCGTCGCCGATCGGGTCAACGTCAACGATCGTTGACGTTGACCCGATCGGCGACGGCAACGAACCGCCACTCGGAAGCGAAGCGCGGCAGCCGTCGTTCGAGCGGACTCAACGAAAGGTCACTTAATTGCTTGACGTGGTTCGACGTTCCTTGGTAGTTCGCCACTCCACCGTCGGTTCGGGCGGGTAGCTCAGCGGTAGAGCGCTGGCCTTACAAGCCGGATGTCGCAGGTTCAAACCCTGTCCCGCCCACGAAGAAAACGGGCAGCAGGGAGAAGTCGCAGAGGGTCTTTCTTAGAATCGTCGATTCAGTCTCAGAATTGGGGCGGTAGTTAAGTTGGTTATAACGCCGGCCTGTCACGCCGGAGGCCGCGGGTTCGAGTCCCGTCCGCCCCGCCAGCAAAGTCTGGCACTTGAAGTTCTCGGTCGAGTTTGGTTCACCAAACTCGACCGAAGCTTTTTTGTCCCCGCCGAACAAGACGATCGAAGGCGCCGTCAACGCCGCATCGGTTCGCGCCGCAGGCTGGCCATGCGCCTACTTCGTGATGCTGCCGCCTTTGCACACAATTTCGCACGAAGCGGGATCGAAGCCGCAGCCCTTCTCGAGATCACTCTCCTGGAGGCCTCCCGCACACGTACACGTCGCGCTGTCTCGGGGCATGGGGACACACCCGCAGTCGAAGCGAATTTGGTCCATCGAGACGTCTGCGGGGGTCGTGGTGTCCGCGCAGCTTAGGAATTGAAACGACTTCGATGCGTTTTCCTCTGACGTGACGCACATAATGTGATTTTGATTCCTACCTGGATAGAGCACCTCGACCGATTGATTTGGAAATGCCTGCGTTCCAAGGTCATGCGAATCAAAACATGTCAAATCGTGAGTTCCGTCGTTGAGGTGCGTACCCTCACAATTCGGTTCGGAAAAGATATCGTATTGGAAAGTCCAAATCGCGGACGGAAAGTCGCTGGTCGGGCAAAGCCCATCCAGCACGACAGGCGCTCCCGTTGAATCGACGAGATTGCCATCGGCCGTGAAGTTGAAGCACGGGCAAGCCGAGCTTCCAGCGAGCGCGATGGAGGCATCGCAGCGGTATTTCGAATCCGGCGCCGGCCGCGAGCCGCAAATGCGAACCGATTGATTCGCAAAATCAGTGGCACCCGCCAAGTTGAAGGACACCGAGGCCATCGGGTTGTCTGGCCCTCCACCAGGTGACTCATTGCCATCACGATTCGAACCGCACGCAAGAATGGTTATTGCGGCCAGGATCGGCGTAAGCACAATCTTATTTTTCATGAAGAAGCTCCCATCAAAACTGTACGTCCTCGAGGGTCTTCGCGTCGCATGCGGCCCACAGCGACGCGCGCGCCCTCGGCGATCACGCAGCAGAAAAGCAACGGATGTTCCGCGCGTTTGCGAATCCCAAGAGACTCGGAAAACGGCTTTAGGAAAGGAATACGAATCGTCGTCGTCGCGGCGCAAGTTGGAAAACCACGCGAGTGGCGTCACATATGGCCACAAAAGGGGAATCGACGAGGTCGGCGTGACCTCTACCCCACGGATCTCTGCCCGTTGGGAGCCCAACCGCGTTGATCGAACGACGCCGGGCGCGTCTTTGGCAGAGCACGCGTTTCGGAGCACACGCGTCTAGCGAATTCCCGTATGCTGTTCGCAGGAGGTCTCCGCTTGAACAGAGGGCGACTGACTCGCCAGGAGCTCAGCTGGCTGTTGACCCAAGAGGCTCAGAACGCTGCCGAGCGCTTGCGCTCCGGCGTTCAGGTTCTGCGCATGCAAACGCTACCGCCGCCGGATCCGTCTTCGGTCGATGCCTCGCTCAACGCGCTCGACGACGTGATGCGCATGCTCTCGAGCCTCAACCAGCACCCGAGTTCCGCGGTCGCTCCTCCTCGGCGTGGACGCATCGATCTCGCGGCACTGCTCTGGGAGATCGCACCGGGCGCGCGCGTTTCCATCGAGCCGGGCAGCGGGACGGAGATTTTTGGCGACGAGTCCGATCTGCGTCGCACGTTGCAGGTCATGATCGGGCATGCCGGCGGCGAGGGTTCGTCGGCCACCGTGCGTCGTGACGGCGACGACGTTCGCGTGTCCGTTGCGCTCGGACCTGACAGCTCGCCGACGGCCGAGATGGAGCGCGCGTGGCTCAGTCGCATGGCCATGCGTTATGGCGGACACTACGAACTCGAAAGTGGCACCGAAGTCCTCGTGTTTCCTGCGGAAGGTGCCGTCGCTCGGAGCGAGCGCGAAGCGCTGCGCCGTGAGCTCGACGAGGCTCGCAAGCAAAGCGAGATCTACGCGCGCGAGCTCGCTGCCGTTTTCGAGCGGGGGGAGGACGCGGCCTTTTTGTCGTCGATACCTGCGCCGCCAAAGACGTCGTCGCATTTGGGTACGGTGACGAAGATCTGCGCCGGCATCAGCGCCGAACTACGACGCGCGATCGATGACGTATCGCGCGAGCTCGCGGCGCATGAGAGCGATCCTCTCGGTGCGATTCGCCGAAGCATCCAGAGCCTGACCGAGGCGGTCACGAGCCTCGAGCGCATCGGCCGGCTCGACGCAGACGAATTGGCCATCGAGGTGGATCTCGCGTCCGTCGTGCGCGCCGCCGTCCGGGACATGGCGGCGACTGCGGAACGTGCGCGCGTGAACGTCGCCGTGCACGAAGACGGCGACGGGCGCTCGTACGTGCGAGCAGGCGCAAAGGCGATGGCTTCGCTGGTGCGCGGGCTCGTTGCGAACGCGGTCGCCTCGTCGCGTGCAGACTCCACGATCGACGTACATGTCGACAATGGGGTTGCCCGCCTCGTCGTCGAAGACAGCGGGCCACCCCTTCCAGCTTCGGCGCGCAAGAATTTTCTTTCGCTAAAGTCGAACGCCGGTGCGCACGGACGGCCAAGCGCGCTGCCAGTGTTCATGGCCGCCGAACTCGCAGCCTGCCTGGGCGCGACATTGGAGCTCTCCGACGCGCCGTCCGGTGGCCTTCGCGTCACCGTCACGTTTTAGAGTAAATTGAGATGCTTTCGGGCCCGCGTCTCGGCTTCAGCCATGACGCGCTTGGATTCTTCGGTCGGGATGCGCAGGTAGTCGGCGAGGTCGCGGAGGAATGTCACTTCCAACTCGTCTTGCTTGCCGTCGGCGAACGAGAGCAGCACGGCAAGCTGAAGGAGCACGCGCCGATCTCCGGCCGACAGATCCTGGAGCTTGATGTCCTCGAGCATGCGCCTGTCCTTTGCGTAGTCGCGCAAGCTTGCTTTCTCTTTCTCGGACGCACCGTACGCGTCGAGCAACGCATCGAGCATCTCCTTCTCTTTGTCGGCGAAGATGCCATCGGCCCACGCAACGGGGACCAAAGCGGAAACGATCGCGTACTCTTGTTCGTGCATTCGTGAAGGATGCCGGGCACGACGACGGCGCGTCAAGAAGCAAAGCCGCGCCGGGGACTACTTCGCGTTGATGGTCACGACCTTGTTGCCAAAATTGTCGGTCGAAGCTCGCGCGACGTCTCGTTCGTTCACTCGCAGCCGTTTGCGTAACGTTGGAGCACCGGCGATCAAAACTTCGATGTCTTCATCACAGCGTAGGTGCTCGATGCGCGTTTCGGGGCCGAGCCCCGCGAGAAACCACACCTCCGCGCCGCGCACGTTCGACACGACGTGTACCGTGCCGGGCGAGCCTGCGTGACCAACCTCGGTACCGGGTTCTGCGACGGGCCATGGATCCACCGCACCTGGCTTGGCCATGGATGGATGGAGCTCGATTGGAACATCGATGCGGGGCTTGCCGTCGGGGCCTTTTTTCCAAGGCGATTCGCCTGGCACGATGGCGCGCTTTGGCAAGTACCCCTCTGCAGTGGCCACGAATTCGAGACGCGCCCCCATTGCCATGTGCTCCACGTCGACGGGCGATTGACCCACACGGAGCAAGATCTCCGCGTTCGTCGGCGCGTCGGTGACGACCAGAGTGCAATGCGTCGCAGGTGCGAGCGGCGCGAGTGCGCTCGTTGGTGCAAGAGCGAGGGACGTTTTTTTGCCGGCGAAAAACGACGGATAGATTTTCCAGACAACGACGATGCCGACGGCGAGAACGAGCAGCGTCAGAACGGCGATGGCGAGGCTCGTTCGTGGTGCGCGAGGATGATGCGCGGCGGTTCGCGCACCTCGATCGCGCCGCGTCGCAATCGTGCGCGGCGCCTCCTCTCGAATCTTTTCCCGACGGCCCGAGACCGGTGGCGCGTGAGGCTTCACGTTGGTTGCATCCGCAAGCGCGACGAGTGCTTCGACTGCGTCGGCATCCTGCCGTTTCGCGCCACGAGGTTTCGGCAACCCCTTACCGATGTCCTTCGTGAACTCCGCAAGCGAAGCGGCGCCGGGTGGCGCCGGCGTTGGATCGAGGCCTGCGATGGCCTTCAGATCGCGAGACATCTGTTGGTCGCCGATCGGTGAGACATCAAAGGCTCCGATGAGCGACTCAACTTCGTCAGAGTTCGTGATGCTTGGTGGTGGCGCTGGCTGCGAAGTTCTGGTGCTCGGCGGCGACGAGGGTCGGGGTTTCGATGGTGACGAAGGTCTGGAGCTCGGCGTCGGCGAGAGCCGCTCCACTGCGGCAGGCGCGGCCACTTCCGGTTCCTTGGGCGGCAAGGGCACGCGATTCGCCGGAGGCAGCGCGTTGCGACCCACACCCATCGTGACACGCCGGACTTCCCGGGCGAGGCGTGCGAGTGCACGCCGTCCGGCGGCACGGTTGACCGGGATGAGCGCTGACTCGAGTTCCTGAATGAGTGCTGGTAGCCCTCCTCCTGGCCTGCGTTTGGCGGCGGCCAAGAGGGCCGGTGTTACCGAACCGCTTGCTTCGAGCAGCCTGTTGAGAATGGTGCGAACACTGGTTTCTGCGTCGCCCGTGGACATACCCTTCTTCGGGCGGACCAGAGCGACGGTGCCTTCTTCGCTGATGTAAACTGCGCGTGCGTCGACCTCGCCCTCCACGTCGCGCGCTCCGTCGGCCACTTCGAGGACTAGGTAGCCGGCGAGCTCCGGCGCCAGTGGAACTCGCTTGGCAGTCGCAACGGCGAAGACGTCGTCGAGCGTGATGGAAGTCTCGAGAGCGCTCATGATCGGGACGTTGCAGCGAAGATTCCGTCTTCGTCCTACCACCGCCAGTGGCGACTTCCAAAATCCGGTCGCGGACGTCCCGGTCGCGGTTATCCCTTTACCGTGTATCCCTTGCTCTCGTATGCATCGAGCAGCTTTTCAACGGATGCGAGGTTGTTCTCGATCGACTCGTGGACAATCTGGGTCATGACCGCGCTCGAGCCTTTCAGCGCCTCGTAGTAACGCTGTCGCTCGGTCGAGTGGACAATGGCTTGCGGGAGTCCATTCCTCATCAAAAGGAGATTCATAAGCAAGCGAGCGACCGTGCCGCTGTCCGTGGCGAACGGGAAGATTCGAAGGAGATCGTAGTGCGCGCGTGCGGCAATGCGAATCGTGCTTCGCGTACGGCGTGTCTCCGGATCGTTCAGCCAGTCGATGACCTGACGAACCTTGTACGTGACCTTGTCCGGCGGTGCGTACTCGTGAAAGTAAAGCCGATGTTGTGGGATATCCTTACGATATTTGACTGTTTTGATATCACCCTCCTCCGGATGGAGGACGAGATAAATCTTCTTCAAAACGTCGATGGTGACGGGAAGGCGTTTCTTCGTGGCGAAGTCGCGGACGTACTCCAGGGCTTCGCGGTGTCTGCGAATTTGATCGCAAACAGGCTGGATGGTTGAGTCCGTGGCAACCGGTGCCATCGGATCCACCGCGGCTTTGAGCTCTTGAGAGGTATACACCGAACCCTCGAGCGCACTATCGTGGTAGATCCACGACATATCGAGATTCTCGCGGTAAAGGCGCAAAAATTCGGGATCAGCCTTTGCGAGCCGCTCCTCGATGAGCGCGTAGCGCTCCTCCATGGTTGGAGGCTTCGTCGGTAGCTCAATGGGAAGAGCAACGACCTTGCGCTTCGACTTCTTTGCAGTCGATGCGGACACGGATTCCTTCGTCGATGATTTCGCGGAAGCTTTTGCGGCCATAGTGTCTTCCACCGTCGGGGAAGAACTTGCCGACCCCGACCGCACAATGGGCGCGCACGCTAGCGGCGCGTGATCACGATCGTCAAGAAGAGACGACAATTCTTTTTAATTTCAAGTACTTACAACAACATCAGGCGACGCCAAAGGGTCGAGCTAGACCGCTGCTTCCACGGGCTTCGTCTGCACTTGGAGCGTGTTCACCCAGCCGTCGCGAGCGACGCGAGGCCAAGGCGGGCCCGAGGAGCCCGCGTAAACGTACGTTGTTGTACGTGCGCAGGCACCGCAGGGCCCAACGACGGCATCGTGGCGCGCAGCAGGCTGGTGAACACGCGTTTCACCACCACTTCGACAAGCTGCCCGTCGCCCTTCGTGGCCAGTTCGCGTAGTGCGCCGTGTCGTTGTAGAGCATGAGCCTTGCGCGCACGGTGTCTTTGCAATCGAGCACACTGAGAGACGCCGGGGCGAGATCGAGGCGATCCCGATATCCACGCGCGTCGATGCCGAGCATGCTCGCGAGGACGAGCCGGATGGTTGCCTTATGGGAAACGAGAACGACCGTCTCACCCTGGTGGCGAACGATGATGCCGCGGATTGCCGGCAATGCACGCGCAGCGACCGCGAGCCCCGATTCACCGCCCGCCGGCGCGAATGTGTAAGGGTCGGTTTCCCACGTTGCGTACTCATCACCGAAGTTCGTTTCCACTTCGCGCCGGGTCATCTGCTCCCAGCGACCGTGGTCAATCTCTTTGAGCCCCGGTTCGGGCACCGGGTGAAGATCGTGAGGTTTACCGACCAGCCTTGCCGTCTCCATCGTGCGATCGAGCGGGCTCGAATAGATGGCGACGACCTTTTCTACGGCGAGCCGCTCGCCAAGATGCGCCGCCTGCTCGCGACCCCTATCCGACAGAGCGACATTCGTGGATCCCGCGAAGCGATCTTCGGCCGATAGCGTGGTTTCACCATGGCGCACAAGGAGAAGGCGTGTGGTTGCCATGGCGACAACGCTAGCGCGTGTCGGTCTGCCCTGGAACGGACGAAAGCATTTTAGTAATCGGATTTTCTCGCGCGATGCTTTCCTCGCTCACGATCGATAACGTCATTCTCATCGAGCACCAGGTTCTCGAGCTCGGCGCTGGGTTCAATGTTCTTACGGGGGAGACGGGCGCTGGCAAGTCGATGGTCGTTGGTGCGCTCGATCTCGTTCTTGGCGGGCGCGCTCGGCCCGACAGCGTTCGTTCGGGCGCGCGCGAGGCCGAAGTCGCTGCGCTGTTCGAAATCGAGCCTGGTTCGCGCGTATCCATCAAACTCGAAGCCGCCGGAGTTCCGTGCGACGGCGAGCTCGTCGTGCGTCGCGTCGTGCAAGCGGAGGGCAGAAGCCGCGCGTTTCTCAATGGCAAAGTGTCGACGGCCGCGCAGCTCGCCGAGCTCGCAAGTGATCTCTGCGATATCGCTTCACAACACGAGAGCGTAAGCCTCACCGATCCAGCTACGCATCTCGAGTACCTCGACGCGTTCGGGCGGCTCGAGCACAAACGCGATGCGCTCGGCGAGAAAGTTGCCGAACTTGCAGTCGTCGTTCGCGAGATCGAACGCGTGCGTGCCGCCGAACGCGATCGCGCCGAACGCGAAGATTTTCTCGCGTTTCAGCTCCGTGAAATCGAAGAACTCGACGTGTCCCCTGGCGAGGATACGGAGCTCGAGAGCGAGCGCGCGCGCCTGCGCCACGCCGAGAAACTTCAAACAACGACGCAAGGTGCAGCCGATCGTCTCTATGAAGGCGAAGAAACGGTTTGCGACAATCTTGCGCGGATCTGTTCTGACGTCGACGCTGCTGCCGCCATCGATCCGTCGCTCGCGCCGCTTGCACGAACGGTGGAGTCTGCGCGCTCCGAGCTCGCCGATGTTGCACGCGCGCTCTGTCGCTACGCTTCGGGCATCGAGACGAGCGCCGAGCGACTCGCGGAGGTTGACGATCGCTGGTTCCGTCTGCAGAAACTGCTCCGCAAGCACGGACCAACGACCCACGAGCTTCTGGCTCATCGCGACGAGTTGAAGGGACAACTTTTGCGCCTTGCGGGTGCTGCCGATCTCCTTTCCGAGCTCGAACAGAAGCGCGATGCGCTGCTTTCTCGTGTGGCGCTCGATGCGCGCGTTCTGTCCCGAACGCGCCGTGATGTTGCTGCAACGCTCGCTGACGCGATCGGCCGCGAGCTTGCCGGGCTCGGCATGGGTCGCGCGCGCGTCGTCGTCGACGTCTCTCCCGTTCCGGCGCCGCACGCCGGCGATCTCCCCGCTGTCGATGGCGCGCGCTTGACGCCGAGCGGTATCGATCGCGTCGAGTTCCTCATTGCACCCAACAAGGGCGAAGATCCGCGGCCACTTCGCAAGATCGCTTCTGGCGGAGAGCTTTCTCGCGCGCTGCTCGCGTTGAAGCGCGTGCTCGCCGAGAAGGGCCCGGCAGGCCTTTACGTCTTTGACGAAGTCGACGCCGGTGTCTCCGGCGCCATCGCGGAAGTCATTGGCCGCTCGATCGCCGATGTTGCGCGCCACCGCCAAGTCTTGTGCATCACGCACCTTCCGCAGATCGCCGCGCTCGCTGATCATCACTTCGTCGTCGGTAAAAGTGAGCAGAAAGAACGCACGACGAGCAACGTTCGCCGGCTTTCGGAGGAAGAGCGAGTCAGCGAACTCGCGCGCATGATCGGCGGTGTGAAGGTCGGTGATGCCGCGCGCCGCGCAGCGAGGGAGCTCTTGTCAGCGAAGAAATAGAGTGTACTCCTGAAGGAAGTACACTTCAGGCAAATACGGTTGCTACGTTCTCGCTGAAGCGGAGTGGTCTATCGCGCTTGGTGAGGATGTCGCAGCCGTTCTTCGTGACAACGAGGGTGTGCTCGAACTGCGCCGATAACGAGCCGTCGACCGTTGTGACGGTCCACTTGTCTTTTGGATCGATTTTCACTTCGAAGCGACCGAGGTTCACCATGGGCTCGATGGTGAAGACCATACCGACCTTCATGCGCTCGCCCGTGCGGCGCTTTCCGAAGTGTTTGACTTGCGGATCTTCGTGGAAACGACGGCCGATACCGTGGCCGACGAAGTCCCTGACGACGCTGCAGCCTTCGCCTTCGACATATTCCTGGATGGCCGCACCAATGTCGCCGATGCGCCCTCCTTCTTTGACCTGCGCAATGCCGATTTCGAGTGCTTTGCGCGCGACCTCTGTCACCTTGAGCGCCGCGGGGCTTGGCGTGCCGATGTAGAAGGTTGCGGACGTGTCTCCGTGAAAACCGCCATAGAACGTCGTGACATCGACGTTGAGGATATCTCCGTCTCGAAGGACTCGCGGGCCCGGAATGCCGTGGCAGACGACCTCGTTGATGGAGGTGCAAACGCTCTTCGGGAATCCGCGGTAGTTGAGCGTGGAGGGGAGTGCACCGCGCCGAATCGTGTCCTCGTGCACGAGGGTGTTGATCTCTTCGGTCTTCATGCCCACGCGGAGGTTGTCACCCACGAGGAGCAGCGTTTCGGCCGCCATTTGGCTGGACACCCGAAGGGCCTCAATCTCCTTAGGGCTCTTGATCTCGATTGCCACGGCTCTCTGACTCCTACTGCTTCTTAGAGGGTGTTCGATTTCTAGTGTTCGATTGCGGCCTCAGAGCATGTTTCCCAGCCGTTGCGAGCGAATCGAGGCTAGGGCGGAGCGCGAAGAGCCCGCGTAAGCGTACTTGTCGTACGTGCGCAGGCACCGCAGCGCCCACCTGAGGTCCCGCCGTAGGCGGGCCGACAGCGCCGAAGGCGCCATCGAAGCGAATCGATTCGCGCAGCAGGCTGGGAAACATGCTCTCAGGCTGGCGCGTGACAGACGACTTCAATGTTGTGGCCGTCCGGATCGAGCACGAACGCGCCGTAGTAGCTTGGGTGGTAGTGAGGGCGCAGTCCTGGCCCGCCGTTGTCGCGACCTCCCGCGGCCATCGCTGCCTTGTAGAATGCATCGACTTGTGCGCGCGTCCCGGCGTGAAAGGCGATGTGAATCGCCGGCTTCTCGGGCGTTCCTTCGGTGACCCAGAAGTCGGGCATCGGAGCGACTCCGTAACCAAGGATGGTTAGGCCTCCCGTGTGTTCGCGCGGGATCTCCATCAATACGGAGTAGCCAAGTGGCTTGAGTGCCTCGTTATAAAATGCGCGGCTCTTTTTGGGATCGCTTACGTGCAGACCTGCGTGATCAATCATGAGCGTGCGCATTTACCACGCTTCGATCGCGACGGGGTAGTTGGGCCTTGGTGTCGGTGCGGCATCAAAGCAGCGTGACTTTCACTCCGAAGTGCTCGGCCTCGCGTAAAACCGTGGAGAGTCCCTCGGTGCGCGACGCGTGAACGAGTTCGTCGGCCGCGCCGATCCACGAGAGCGTTTCACGTCGGGGCGTCGTGCCGAGAAAGCGCGCGTCGAGTCCCCAGCGGTGCGCTTGCTCCTCGAGGCAGCTCCGCTTGGGACCGTCGCCAAGCACCACGAGCAACCGATCGTGCGCGCCCTGGTTGGTTGCGACGTAGTCGATCACCTTGTCGACGCGTTTGCTCGCAACGAGTCTGCTTGCGACGACATAAAGTCGGCGATTGCCGAGCGAGCGCCTGCGTGCGCGCACGTCCTCGGCAACGTCCATCACCGCGAGCGGACTCGGCTCGATGACTGCGATCGACTGCACGAGAACGCGTTCGCGTTTGGACAGCGCCGAGAGCAGCGTGTCGGCGAGGTGATCGGAGACGAAGCGCCATTGCGTTGAACGCGCCACGAGCCGCCGCACGATGAACGATCGCGCGCGCTCCGGCATTGCGCAGAGCAGGCGCACGTCGCCTCCGTGGGAGACGAGCGTGACCGGTGTGCCTGCAAGGCCGGATGAAATAGGCCAACCCGACGGCACCGCCCAATGCGCGATGATCTCGTCGGGCTTGCGGAGTCGAAGGCGCGCCGCCGCAGTGGCTACGAACACGGGGATTTGCCACACGCGAAAAGGATTCGCGCGAAGCCTGGCGGCAACGCCCGGCCATCCGAAGGCTCCACCAGGGTGAGGCTTCAGCACCGTCACACGATGTCCGGCGCGTTCCAGCTCACGGACTTCGGCTTGCACGAAGTGCCCGGACGGATCGCCTTCGGTCGACGGGTAGCTCGTCGTGACGACCCAAATCGATCGCTTCATCGTGCTGGTAAACATGCTCTCAGAACTGGCCGTAGATGAAAGGCTCGACCTTCGCTCCCGCAGCGAAGTGGATCGCGTAGGCGAACGTCGCGAGGGTCACGCCCTGCACGAGAGCCGGGGCTGCAACGAACTCCGTGCGTATGCGCTCGAACCAACGGCGCGGAAAGAAGTGCGCAAGGAAGCCGATCGCGAGCACGGTCATCACCTTCGGTGCGAGGTTCGGCGCATCGAGCGTGAACTTGCTCATACGCGTGAGCATCAGTGTTGCGTGCGCGAAGCTTGGTGCGCGAAAGAAGATCCACGCGAAGCACACGAAGTGGAAGGTGACGGCCACCGATGCGATGCGCCGCAGAGTCCACCGTGAGCTTGCGCCGTCCTCGGACCGTTTGCTCTTTGGCGTGCTGCCCGTGCGCCAACGTTGCCAGGCGCGGTTCACCGCAAGCGCGCCGCCATGCAGCGTTCCCCAGATGACGAAGTTCCACGATGCGCCGTGCCAGAGTCCGCCGAGCACCATCGTGAGCATGAGATTGCGATACGTTTTCCATGTGCCGCGGCGGTTGCCACCAAGAGGGACATAAAGATAGTCACGCAACCACGACGACAGCGAGATATGCCAGCGCCGCCAGAACTCCTGCAGGTCCGCCGACGTGTAAGGTACATCGAAATTCTTCGGCAGCTCATAACCAAACAGTTTTGCGCTTCCAATGGCAACATCGCTGTATCCGGAGAAGTCTGCGTAGATCTTGATCGCGTATGCGTAAATTGCGATCCAGATTTCGAGTGACGAAAAACGCTCCGGACTATCGAAGACACGGTTGACGAGATTTAGGCCGAGCGTGTCGCCAATGATGACTTTCTTCAAGAGGCCCGTGCCGATGAGAAAGAGGCCTTCGGCCTTCATCGTGTCGCTTGCAACGGGCACGCGCGCAAGCTGCGGAAGCATCGCTTTCGGACGGACGATGGGACCCGCGACGAGGTGCGGGAAGAAGCAGACGAAGAGCAGATAATCGAGATAGCGACTCGCGGGCGGGATTTCGCGTCGGTAAACATCGATGGTGTAAGACATCGTTTCGAACGTGAAGAACGAAATACCGAAAGGCAGCACGATCTGCAGGTGCATGGGCGCGATGTGCAAACCGAACCAAGCGAACACCTGCGCGATCGAATCGACGGCGAAGTTTGCATATTTGAAGAACGAGAGGATACCTAAGTAATAAACAATCGAGACGAGCAAGAGCGCTTTGCGCGCGGCGGGGTGGTTGGTCCGGCCGAGCGTCTTGCCAACGTGGAAATCGATGGTGCTGCCAACGAAAATGACGCCAACACAAAGAAGCGTCCAACCGAGCGGCCCAAGGGGCACGTCTTGTTCGAGTGCGGCGTCGTACGTACCAACGGAGTAAAATACGTAGCTCGCGACCATGAGAAAAAGCGGCCGGAGCAGCGGACGACGACGAATCGTCCAAAATACCGCGTAGGTGAAGAGCAGAAAGACGCCATAGAGGGGGCTGGCAAAGAGCATACGGCATCATGCCTTTGCCATTTGTCGTGGAGTGGAAGCAACTTCGCGTGTGCTCGAGCCTGGCTGTTTTGCCAAAGCAGCCGGACCGTTCGTCGGAATCCGCACAGCAAAGTTGAACTACGGTCGACTGCGACGTACGTCAAATGTTGATTCATTCTCTTGGGACGAAGCCGAGACAAGGACGGAATACTTCCTCGCTGAGCGACGTACGACGTGAAATGTTGACTCATTCTCTTGGTGGAAAGACCACCGCATCGATTGTGGTGATGCTTGGCCTGCTCGCGGTGCCGTATCTGTCGCCAAGCCTCGCACGCTATCGCGTGATGCGCGCCCCGTGGGATCACACGGAGCCGATCGCTGCGGTGAATGAGGCGCCTGCTCCTTTGCCGGCGCTCACCCAAGGCGAGACCATCCTCGGGGCCTCGAAGAACGAGGCAACGGTGACGAACGCGCTGCCTGATGCCCCCGCTGCGGGTGCTGGCGAAGGTGTGCCCGCGCCCGTAGCCAAGTCCTCGGGCAAGGCGAAGAACGCGGTCGTCGTGCCCGTCGACGATCCAAGCGGTCATGCCTTGGATGCATTCTACACGCAACTCGCGAAGACACGCGCAAAACAAAAAGACGCCGTGACGCGCATTCTGCATTATGGCGATAGCCTCCTCACGAGCGATTACATCTCGGGGACCATGCGCCGGCGGATGCAGGCCGATCTCGGCGACGCAGGGCACGGCTTTCTGCTCACGGCAAAGCCGTGGGACAGTTACTTTCACAACGACGTCGAACACGGTGCGAGCGCTGGATGGCGTGCGAGCCGTATCACGGGCCCACTTGCGAAGGACGGCATGTACGGGCTCGGTGGTGCGACCTTCACGGGCAGCCCAGGAGCCACCGCGTATTTCGGCACGTCAGAACACAGTAAGCACGGACGCAACGTGTCGCGCTTCGACATCTACTACCTCGAGACGCCGGATGGAGGTGACGTCGAGATCAAGCTCGCTGGCAACACCGAGACGTTCTCCACCAAGGGCGAGGCAAAGATCTCGCGCGTCAAGTCGCTGTCCGTTGCGGACGGTGAAGCGAAGATGTCGCTGCGCGTCGTCTCGGGGAAACCGAGGCTTTTCGGCGTCGTGCTCGAGCGTGACGAGCCCGGCGTGGTCTACGATGCACTCGGCGCGAACGGCGCGCGCGTGGAGCTTCTCTCGGGCATCGATGGAGCGCATTGGGGCGAGCAGATGTCGTTGCGCAAACCGTCGCTCATCGTGCTCCAGTACGGCACCAACGAGAGCGAGGCACCTGGCATCGCGGCCAACTACGAAAAGACCCTCACCGCCGTCATCGAAAAGATCAAGGCGGCTGCGCCTTCGTCGTCGATTCTCATCGCCTCGCCGCTCGACCGCGCCGAGACGACCGAGGGTGGAGCCTTGCGAACCAAGCCCGTCATCAAGAGGCTCGTTGCCGCGCAGAAACGCGTGGCCGAAGCGACGAACGTGGCGTTCTGGAACACGTACGAGGCCATGGGTGGCGAAGGTTCAATGGCCGCGTGGGTGAAGAGAGGTCTCGGCGGCAGCGATCTCACGCACCCGTCGCCGGCTGGCGCAGAAGTCCTTGGTGATCGGCTCTACAAGGCGCTGAACGCGGGCTTCGATGCGTGGTCGTCGCGCCATCCCAATGGCGCGTCGCCGTGACGCCGCGGCATCCGAGGAGGGCAGGGATCGCAAGCGGGAACAAACTTTTTGCCGATGGCGGCGATCGTGCCAGGATCGACCTAGGCAATCGTGTCGTGGATTGTTCGAAGAGAGGATGGGAGCCTGCGCTCGGCGCTCTATGTCATCGTGCTCGTGGTCGGGTGCAGCGACGTATTCTCGAGCGCGAAATCGGTCTCGAGCGCGAAGTCGCGCGCGGACTCAAGCGAGCAGGCGGCAGGGTTGGCATCGCGTCCGCCCGCCGAAGCCGCCGCTGCTGCCGCCTCCGTGCGACCGCCGGAAGCGGCAAACGTGCTTGAACACCCGGCAGCATTCGGGCGCTTCTTCGAATCACTCGCGAGGCTCGAGGCAGGGCAGATGCAGGACGACGTCCGCATCGTTCAATTCGGCGATTCGCACACGGCCGCCGACATCGAGACGGCAGTCGTGCGGCAGGCGCTTCAAGCGCGCTTTGGCGATGGAGGGCGAGGCTTCGTCGCAATAGGCAAGCCTTGGAAAGGGTACCGGCAAGACGGCGTTCGCGGCGGCATGTCTTCAGGCTGGTTCAGCGAGCGTGGGAAGCTCGATCACGGACAGTTTTTTGGTGACGGACTCTATGGACTCGCGGGCATCGGTGTGGCTTCGAACGGGCAGAGCGCGCGTGCGTGGGCCGATTGCACGGTACCCGCAAACCGCGTGGAGCTTGCCTATCTGGAGCAGCCGCACGGCGGATCCTTCGACGTTTTCATCGATGGGACACGCCTTGGTCGCATCTCGACGCGTGCCAAGCACGAAGGTTCGGCCTATCGCTCTTTCGACATTGCGGAATCGACGGCGTACCGGGTTGAAGTTCGAAACGTGGGAGATGGCAACGTTCGGATCTTCGGCGTTTCGCTCGATCGCTCGCAGAACGGTGTGGTGTTCGACGCGCTCGGGATCAACGGCGCGCGTGTGACGACGTGCCTTCAGTGGAATGAGCCGCACTGGGTCGAGCAGTTGCGGCATCGCTCGCCGTCGCTCGTCGTGCTCTCGTACGGAACGAACGAGTCCACGAACGAGTCCATGTCGGTCGACACGTACGAAGGACAGCTCGTAGACGTCCTCGGACGTATCGCGCGCGCCGTGCCTTCCGCGTCGTGTTTGCTGCTCGGGCCGCCGGATCGGGCTGTCCCGGACGGCACGGGCGGCTGGATCACGTCCTCAAAGTTGCTCGAGATCATCGCTTCGCAGAAGCGTGTTGCACAAGCCGCGGGTTGCGCCTTCTACGACCAGTTCCAGGCGATGGGCGGGGCAGGGACCATGGCAACGTGGTCGACGGAGGATCCTCCTCGAGCGCAACGTGATCGCGTGCATCTTACACGCGATGGGTACACACAACTCGGCGGCTTGTTTGCCTCGGACGTGATGCGTGCTTACGACGCCTTTCGGCGCGACCGCGGTCTCGCGCCTACGAGCGCCCCGCTGCCTTCCGCTACCTCTGAACCCTAAGAGCATGTTCGACAGCCGTCGCGAGCGAATCGAGGCTAGGGCGGAGCGCGAGGAGCCCGCGTAAGCGTACTTTTCGTACGTGCGCAGGCACCGCAGCGCCCAACCGACGAATCGATTCGCGCAGCAGGCTGTAGAACATGCTCTAAGGCCTGACTCATGGCAAACGAACGCGTTCGCATCGATGGTCGCATCCTCTTTCTCACCGAGGACGAGACGCTGATCGACGGGCAGCTCCACGGCGAAGATCTCGCCTGGGATCCGAATCGCGCGCTCATGTCGAACATCTCGACCGATGAACTGACGCCGGGCTGGGTCTGTTACTATTATGATGAGATTCTTGCGCGCTATTGCCTCATTGGTTTGCGCGGCGGCAAAGTCGGAATGGATGCCATCCGAAACGGTGGCTTCGGCGTCATCGTCAGCGGTGTCTCCAAAGGGTGTGGCTCGAGCCGCGAGACCGCGCCGTACAGCGAACTCAAAGCGGGCGTGAGGCTCATCGTCGCCAAGAGTATTGAAAAGATTTATCGGCAGAACGCGGACAATATCGGCCTTCTAACGTCGACCGATTTCGAGCTCATCGATCGCATCCAGAAGGGCGAGTCCGTTCCGATCGAAGAGTTCACCAAGGGACGCGATCCCATCAGCGCGAAAATCATCGAATATGGCGGCCTTTTTGCCTATAACCGCGCTCGTCTCGGCGGAGAGACTTCGCCGCCGGAGATCACCACGCCGGCGCGTCCGATGACTCTCTCTGAGAAGATCCTCGCCGCGCACGTCATCAAGGATGCGAAGAGTGGCACGCAAGGGGCCCTTGCCGTCAAGCCCGGGGATGCGTTCTTCGCGCGCACCGACGTCCGCTTCAGTCACGAATACGTCACGCCGATGGCCGAGTCGCTCTTCACGTCCGAGATGGGAAAGGACGCACGCGTGGCCGATCCAGAGAGTGTATGGGCATTTCGCGACCACCTCACGTTCCTCGATCTCGTCATGCCAAGAGCGCACCGCGAGATGGGCCTCAAAGAACAAGCCGAAAAGCTTGCTCTCGTGCAGGAGAATTTCACCAAACGACAGAACATAAATCTCTATGGCGAGATCTATCGCGAAGGAGAGCTCGTTGGATCCGAAGCCATCTGTCACAACAAGGTGATGGAGGAGATCGCGCTGCCCGGTCAGCTCGTCATTGGAACGGATTCGCACTCATGCACGGCGGGTGCGCTCGGCTGCTTCTCTTTCGGCGTCGGCTCCACCGACATGGCGAATGCATGGTACACGAAGGATGTTCGCGTCACGGTCCCTGAGACGGCGAAGTTCGTGCTCGAAGGCACGCTTCGTCCGGGCGTCTGCGCGAAGGACGTCATGCTTCACATCTTGAGTCAGGATTATTTCAAAAGCGGAAAGGGCATCGGCAAGGTGCTCGAGTTCGCTGGCAACGGCGTTCACCGCATGAATCTCGACGAGCGCGCCACGCTCACGAACATGGCAGTCGAAGCAGGCGGCTTCACGGGTATCATCGAGGCCGACGAAGTCGTCGTCGACTATCTGGTCACGCAGCGCAATATCGATGCGGAGAGCGTGCGCGCGCGTATCGTTCGTGCAGACGAGGGAGCCATGTACGACGCAACTTTCACGATGGACGTCGGCGCCATCGAACCCATGGTTGCGACCCCAGGTGATCCGCGCAACGGTGTGCCCCTGCGCGATCTCGTGGGGAGCTCGGGGGGGGTGCGAATCGATATTGCTTATGGTGGTTCATGCACGGGGGGCAAGAAAACAGATATGGATATGTATGCTGCGGTCCTCAAAGATGCCGTGGCCAGAGGCAAAAAGGTCAGAGAGGGCGTGCGCCTTTATATCCAATTTGGCTCACAAGATATCCGCCGTTACGCACAAGGGAAGGGCTACATCGATATCTTTCGTGCTGCAGGGGCCGAGCTCCTCGACCCATCCTGCGGCGCCTGTATCAAAGCGGGTCCCGGCGTCAGCCACTCACCGGAGCAAGTCACCGTGAGCGCCGTCAATCGCAACTTCCCGGGTAGAAGCGGCCCCGGAAAGGTGTATCTTGCAAGTCCGCTCGTGGTCGCCGCGAGTGCGATCGCGGGGCGAATCGCTCGGCCGGACGAAATCTAGGGCATGTTTACCGGCCGTCGCGAGCGACGTAAAGCTAGGAAGGCCGACGGAAGAATACTCGGAGTATTTTGAGGAGGCCGACCGACGATTTACGGCGCGCAGCAGGCTGGTAAACGTGCACTTATGGATACAATTCAACCCAATGCCCGCGTCACGGTCGAGTACGCGCTTCGTGACGACGACGGCAATATCCTTGACGCGAGCGACGCCGACGACGGCAAGCCCATGGTCTACGTGCACGGCTACGGCATGATTGTGCCAGGGCTCGAAGCCGCTCTTACCGGCCTCCGCAAGGGAATGGAAAAGTTGATCATCGTGCCGCCGGCCGAGGCGTTTGGCGATCATGACAGCGAGCTCGTATTCGAAATCGATCGCGATGACTTTACCAATCAAAAAGATGTGAAGGAGGGCGACGAATTCATCGCAGAATCCGTTGACGGGCATGAAATTGCCGTGCGGGTCATGGATGTCCGTGGTGACCGCGTGATCGTCGACGCCAATCATCCGCTCGCCGGCATGACCCTGCATTACAGCGTGAAAGTCACGGACGTTCGCGCGGCGAGCAATCAGGAGATCGCCGAAGCGGCGGAGGCATTCGACGAAGCGGGCTACGGCACGTGCAGCGATTCGACGCACGATCATGGCCATGATCGCCGCCGTGATCATGATGATGGCGAGCCGCTTGTCCAGCTCGGTTCAAAGAGAAGGCATTGAGCACGCGCTTGCGGCCGCCCTTCGCTACGAGTACACGGCAACCCACTCCCCAATGACGCAGAAGAACGTGAATCCCTGGACCTTCGACGTGCGCGTTCGTGAGCGCAATCTCAAGAGCGGCGCCGTCAACGAGAAGGATCTCGAGAAGTACTACGCGGGTCTTGCCGACCTCGCTGATCAGGCCGAGCCGGTCAGCGTCCCGCAACCGGCGCTCGCGCAACCTGAAGCCGCCGTCCAACAAAGCGTGGTCCACGAGAATAAAAACGAGGAGGAGCGTCCGTCTTCGCCCGAAGAAGCAGCCCAGACACGGGATGCGACGGCCGAAGGGAACTCCGGACCGAACGAGTGAGTCGAACGATGAGCGACGAGACGCTTCCGCAGATCGACTTCGCTACGTTCATCTTGTCGCTCAGTCACTCGGCGCTGATGCATCTCGGCGACGCACCCGATCCAACGACCAATCAGGTGCACGCGGATCTGGCGCTCGCGAAAGAGAACATCGACATCCTCGGTTTGCTCGAAGAAAAGACGAGGGGAAACCTGACGGGAGACGAAGAGCGCCTGCTTGCGGAGGTGCTCTTCGATCTTAGGATGCGTTACGTAGAGCGAGCCAAGGGGGCTGGCAAGTAGCCCCCCTACGGCGTCGCCCTCTGCGAGGGATCATGCCGCAGTCCAGAACGCGTTTCCTAACCTGCTGCGCGACACGATGCCAGCATCGACGGCACCTTCGGCGCTGTCGGCCCCGCCTGCGGCGGGGACCTCAAGGGGCCCTGCGTTCTCGTCGCATTGTGCTCGCTTGGTTGGTCGTGTTGTTCGTCGGTTTTTGCGCATGCAAAGGCAAAAACCCGTCACGATCGGGCGACTTTTTGCCGGGCGCCGCTGCCGTCGCAAGCGCCACGAGCGCGACGGAGCCGAAGGCCGCGGGTGAACATCCAACGGCCGAGAGCGCGCACGAGGGCGCGGGGCCGCTCAAGATGGCGCCACTCAGTTTCGCGCCAATCGCCAAACGCGCCGATCCCAGCGTCGTCACCGTCTACACGGTTGGCGAGGAAGACGATCGTCCTCTCTTCAATCGCAGAGGCAAAAGTCGCGCACAGAGAGGACTCGGCACCGGTTTCATCGTTGGTAAAGACGGAGTCATTCTCACGAACAACCACGTCATCGACGGCGCCGACAAAATCATCGTGCAGCTTTCGGATGAGCGGCGTTTCCCCGGCAAGATCGTCGGGCGCGATGCGCGCACCGACATCGCGATCGTGAAGATCGACGGAGCAAAGGATCTCGCCACGCTACCGCTCGGCGATTCCGACGGGCTCGAGGTGGGCGACTGGGTAGTGGCGATTGGCAATCCGTTCGGACTCTCTCACACCGTCAGCGCCGGCATCGTCAGCGCAAAGGGGCGCGGGCGTGAAGACGTGCCGCTCGATCCAACGGGTTACTATGACTTTCTTCAGACCGACGCGTCCATCAATCCAGGCAACTCGGGTGGACCGCTGCTCAATTTGAATGGTGAAGTCGTCGGCATGAACACGGCTATCCGCGGAGGCGGCGCGCAAGGCATTGGTTTCGCGATCCCTATCAACATGGTCAAGCAGCTGATGCCAACGTTGCTCAAAGACGGGCACGTAACGCGCAGCGCGCTTGGTGTGCGCATTCGCGACGTGCGTGATTTGTCCATGGACGACAGGCAGCAGCGCAAGATCAACGGCGATCGCGGCGCTGTCATCGAATATGTCGATTCCGGCGGTCCGGCAGACAAAGCGAAGCTCGAGATTGGTGATGTGATCGTGGCATTCGACGGTAAGATTGTCGATCGAGGCACGCTCCTTCAATGGCTCGCGAGCACCGCGGGTGTTGGCAAGAGCGTCGATGTCCGCGTTGTGCGAGCAGGCGCCCCGCTCGACATCAAGGTCACGCTTAGTGAGCTGAGGGAGCCGAAGAGCAAGACAACTCGCCCTCCATTGTCGCCGCCGGGCCCGTCCGACGACGATGACGAATTTGGTCGGTGAGTTTGGTAGAGCGAAGAGAGGTGCTCTCGCCAACTTGAGGACGAGCGTGAATAGACGCATTTTCGACGCGTCCAACAACGCGAAACAGGCACGCCAAGTGGAGGCGCAGCGGGACCGTGTACTCATCATGAGGGCGCAGAAAGGAGACAAGGGTGCGTTCCGGCAACTCGTGGAACGCCATCAACGTCGCGCCTTCACGCTCGCGTTTTCGCTCGTGCGCGACGAAAATGACGCGAGCGAGCTCGTTCAGGATGCCTTCGTTCGCGTCTACAAAAACCTGCCGAATTTCAAGGGCGATTCGTCCTTTTTCACCTGGCTTTATCGCATCGTCACGAACCTCAGCATCGACCTCCGGCGGAAAGCAGGCCGTCCGGTCGTAGAGATGGATGGGACGCGGTTCGAGTCCGGAGAATCTCAAGAGGCCGAATTCCCTCTCCTCAGTCGCATCGACGGAGCCAATCCTGCCGACGTCATACGCCGCAGCGAGATCGCAGCGCGGGTGCAGGCCGCGCTCGACACGCTGCCCCCTTACCATCGTGGCGTCATCGTTATGCGAGACGCTCAGGGCTACAGTTACGATGAGATCGCGTCGGCCATGGGTATCTCGAAGGGAACGGTCATGAGCCGCCTTTTTTACGCGCGGCGAAAACTCCAAGAGGTGCTGGCAGACTGCTACGAGGAGCAGATTGGTCGCGTGCCTGCACGTGCTGGCAAGACCGGCAAAGGAGGAGATGAGGAGTCATGAGCCTCGACCGAGAGACCATGCACAAGCTGATGGAGTATGCCGACGGCGAGCTTGCCAACGACGACTGCAGGGACGTCGAAGCGCTACTCGCGACGGACGCGGATGCGGCTCGATTCGTGCGCGACATACGTTTGCTCGGCCAAGTGATCTCGGTTGTTCACGAGCATCACGACGGCGCGAAGATCGCTGCGTTCGATGTTGCAACGAGCGTGATGAACAAGCTCGACGCTCGCCGCAAACAGGCTGCCCGCCTTCGCGTTGGAGGCATCGTTGCAGCTCTCGCAGTTGCGGCCTCTGTTTTTCTCCTCGCGCGCTCGAAGGAAATCACCGTGGCGCCATCCACGTTCGCGTTGAAGAACGACACGATCTCCAAGCCGGGGTCGCCCGCGAGGATGGCGGCGGAAGCGGAGAGCAGACCAAGCGCCGAAATCCTCGTGATTCACGGGACGCGGTGCGACGAGCCGTCGGTCGATCCAGCGATCGGCGAGATGCCGCCACTCCAATACAATTGCTACAAGGCGCTCGATAAGAAGATCTTGCCGCTCGTTAAAGGGCAAACGAGCACGATGGCGCTGCCGGACGCGCGCACGTTTCAAATCACGTTGAATGATGTAACGGCTGACAAGCGTTACAAGGTTGGTGCAGCCGTCAGCAAACCGGACAGCAGAGACTTTCTCAAGCTTGTCAACATCACGGCAGAACCGAACAAGCGCTTCAACGTGGGCGATTGGGCGTATCAGAATGGCGCCGTCGTTCTTGCCATTCGAATCTTACCTTGAGGCGGCTCGGCGGGGCGGAGCGAGCGCGCGGTTGGGGACACCTCTATTTTCGCCTGCTGGGCGGCTCTCTGTTATGACGAGGTCACGATGCGCAAGGATGCGCCGCTTGCTGTGGATGTGCCGTCGACCAACGAAGACAAGCCCGGTTGGGTGAAGGTTGGTGTCATTGCGGCTGTCGGTTTTACGATTGGCGTCGCTTGGCCGCGTATCGCAGGGGTCCGTCTCGGGCCGAGCGCGCCGGGCGATTCGACCGCAGCGAGCGCGCCCGCGTCAGCAAGCGGGAAACTCATCGAACGTGCGCCCGAGGCACCAACTGCGAGCGTTGCAGGGCGGGTTGCGCCGGCCTCGTCTCCATCGGCTTCGGCTACCGCAAACGTCGCAAGTGCATCGTCGGCGCCGTCTCCTGCAGGTCCCGCGGCTTCAACGCAGGTGACCGTGCAAAGGGGAGTGGTTCTTTCGTGCAAGACGGACGAAGGCGAAACGAAGAAGGGCAGAGAATGCGGCGGCGTTGCGTCGCTCGATGCGCTCATCCGGCCTCGACTTCGCGAGCTCGGTACGTGTTCGGCAGCGAACGGGCAGAACGGCAAACTCTCGCTCGTCGTTGCGGCCGATTTCGGCAATAGCCGTTTATCTTGGGATATTGGCAAGTCGTCCACGATTGCAAACGTGGACGGCGTGACGGCGTGCCTAAAAACCATCTTCCACAGCGCAGGACTAAGTGGCGTCACACACGAGCATGCGCGTTACACCGTGGCGTACGCGGCGAACTTCGCGCCTTTGCAGGATGCTTCTACTGCGCCGTCCGACTCGGCAAAGAGTGACAACGACGATCGCAAGAGTGCTACGCCGATGGCGGCGAGTGGCGAGGCAAGCATCACGTGGGAGGTTGCGCTCGTCCGCGATGCGCCAAAGACCGGCTCTGTCGTCGCGCGCTTGCCGCGCGGCACGAAGGTCAAGATCGGTGCGACGAAGGAAGGCTTTTATGCCGTGAAGTTCGGTGACGGCTTCATAAGCGACGGTTGGGTGTACCGCGGCGCACTTAGCCGTTAGAACGGGGGGGGCCGCTCTCGCGCCTGCCCATGCGCCGGCTCGGCGGTGGTAGGGTGTCGTCTCGTTCACGCTTCGGCGCGCCGCCTTTCACCTTCATCTCACGCATTCCGAGCTGCAGGCGGCGGATGACGGCTTTCCTTTGGCGATCTTTGTACTTTGCATGCGACGCTTCGCCTTGCTCGTTCGCTGCTTCGGTCTCGCGGTCGATGACCTGAAACTCGGAGATAACGAAGACCACGGGCCCGAGCGCCCATGCGCTCGATGGCGTGCGCTCGAGGAGCTTTCGCTGCAGCCGCACGGGGATGTCCACGACGAAGTGGATGACGCGGTAATTTTGCGCGGTAAAGACGTTGTCGCTCGGCGTGTAATCTTCGTCCGCACCGGCCTGCATTTCTGGGAGAAACTCGGCAAGGTGCGGATTTTGCTGGCAATAGCGTTTGAAGTCGAAAATCGAATTAATACTCTGTCCGGGGACGACGTAGTTGAACGGAAAGAGCTTTTTCTGCAGGTATTGGATAACTGGAAAGATGTCGCTTTTTTCGCGCACCACGATGCGAAATCGAAGCTTGTCGAAAATCTGCGCGGAGACCGATTCGCGTTTCGATAAAAGCTTCGTGTAGAGCGAATCCTTATTCTTCCTGCCGCCAATGAACTCCGTAATCGGAAAGCCCTCAGCAAGCATGCTGCCAATCACGCGGTAGACCTTTTCCTCCACGAGGTGGAAGATTTCCTGGTCGGACATCGGCAGCATGAAGAGCAGCTCGCGTCCGTCGAGGTGATGGATGATGTGCATGCACTTCAAAATCGTACATGCGCACGTTTGGCGGTGTCCGCGTCCGCCCGCGAGGGAAAAGAGCTCCTCAACACTTGCTTGCTCGACCGGCTTCGGGATTGGGTATTCGAGGTGTCGCCGAAGGTAGCTTATGGCTTCGCCTTTAATCGCGTCCATGCGCCCGCGGTCGGAGGGTTCGTCCGGTTGGAACTCCTGGGAAATAATGAATTCACGGACCTCTCCCTCGTCCTTGAAATTCAGTCGGTGCCAATCAATGACCGAATCGCCGCGCAGAGCAATACGTACCGCTTCGAGATCTGCGAGGCTGAATTCCTCAAGTGTTTTCAATCCTTCGCGTAGCATCGATTCGCAGGCACGTTACGCGATTCCTCCGGCTGGAGAAAGAGCGGCGCAGCGCCCACCTGAGGTCCCGCCGCAGGCGGGCCGACAGCGCCGAAGGCGCCGTCAAAACCGAATCGATTTGCGCAGCAGGCTGGTAAACACGCTCTTACGGCGCGGATGTACCGCCGTCCAGTGGCGGAGGCCGTGGTGGCGGCAGCGGATTGGGCGCGGGCGCGGGTTTTCCCGACGCGGTCACGGCAGGCCTGCGATCCTCAGATGCTCCACCCGAGCGCACCTTACGGCCTCGGTGTGATCCATGCGAACAGGCCACAACCGCGAAGACGAGAAACAAGATCAGGCGGCGCACCACGGTGGCAAGCGAATCGAGGCTAGCCCCGGCTAGGCCTTGTCGGTTTGAGATGACTGCGCGATGGCGCTCACGTGCGGCTGGGTGCGGCCAAGGGAAAGGGTTCCAACGAAGATGCCGATCGCAACAGCGAGGACGGCCACGTGACCCATCAACGTTCCCGAGCATCCGGCGATGGCAATCGGTGCGAGCGCGGCGAGGTACCAGGGGGTCAGTTTCATTCTTCTTTGATCTCCGAGGCCGAGCCGAAATCCGAGCTTAAAACGGTGCAGAACACCTCTCTGAAATGTCCTACATAGTAAGATAAGATACGACAACCCTCGGGGCTGGCCAAACTTTCTATCGGGATAAGGGGTCCCGAATCAAGCCTGTTTTTTTGCATCCGTATCGCATGCCTCATTCCATCGGAGGTTTACGTGTACGAAAGTGCATATACAAGCAATTTCGCCGTTTCGGCTGGTCGTACGCGCTTAGCATCCTCGCGGACGCGCGTCCGGTGAGCCGCAATCCCGTGGGCAAGCCGACACGTGGGTGTAGGTTGCATGTAGTCGTGTTGGTGTCCCCCACCCACAAGGCTTCGCCCGGAGAGTTCGTCTCGCTCGGAAGCATATTGTACTCTTAGCAAGAGTACAATATGCCTCGACCTTAACGGCACCGCTTGGATGGGGCCAATTAGACCAGGGGTGAAGGTACTTTAAACCAGGGGGAGGGATGCCACGGCAAAGCTGCGGCGGATGGGTCACGAAGGCCGAAAATTTCAACGTTGACGCAGTCTTGCGGCGCCGTATGGCCGTGCAAATGTGTCATCGGATCTTTCGCACCTGAAAGAAAGTTGACGATGACGTGCCACGATCTTCCGTTATTTTGGATGGCACGCATCTCGCTTAAAGAGACGTCGCACCGCACGTGTGGCTATCCCCCCCCTGGCCCCGTGCGGTGTTTTTATTTTGTTCGGCCGCTGAAAGCAGTCCGGACGGTTCAGCGGGGCGCAGGGTTGCGCTCACGGGCGAGCTGCCACAAAATGGCGCGGATGGGGATCCATGCGCGATGATTTCGTCGGCGAAGCTCGCGCCTAAGCTCCAAGAAGGCTTTCTCGAGCAGCGCCACGTCGAGCATGCTCGACACGACCGCGGGAGCGCTCGGGAGAAAGGATTGCCCGTGGGCCGTGTCGAGGTATCCGCGAACGAGTGCGGCCGCTGTCCAGCGCAGCCAGATGGAGCTCCATGCGGTGGCAACAGCCTGATCTTCTGGGCGGAGCGCCGCAACCGATGTTGCGGCCGCATTATGAAGCGATCGCGCCATGCTCGCCACGTCACGAAGGGCGCTGCTTCGCCGCCGACGTTCGGTCATGCGCCGTTCGCGTCCTCCGCCGGCACTGATCATCACGAAGTCTTTGCCGGTAAATATGGTGCGGGCGAGATTCAGATCGCCGTGACAACGAATCTGCGTGGCGTCGATGCGCTGAGCGAGAAGCGGCCTGAGTTGCCCAAGGATGCGGTCCTCGCTTGCGATGAGATATGCGACGCCCTCCTGTATGGAAGCGGGCAGGTCGCGATGCCTACGGCGGAGCGTAGAAAGGACGCGGCCGACGAGATTTCTTGCCGACTGATAGCTTGAGCGCTGTTCCAGCGTGGAGAAGGGGCGCGGCTCGAAGTTCGGATCGGTTGTTTCGGAGAGCGCAATGTGGAGCTCCGCGATGCGCTGGCCAAGGAGCATGGCCCAGTCGCGGTAGGTTCCAATGAGCTCACGGTACTCGTCGGGCGGTTCGAGGTGCGCCAGATCGAACAGCGGCTCGGTCGGTACGGCAGGCGGTGCGTTGCCCACGGGGCGCGCAAGAACTCGCTCATACGCGCGCCGGATCTCTGCGTGCGCGTGCTCCCATGCCGTGCCTTCGTTGGCAACGTATTCTTCGAGCACGCCGAGTGTCACCGGCGCGCCGCGCGGTCGCATGAACTCGATTTGTCCTGCGACACGCGGACTGAGCAAAGGGGGATCTGCGACCGTCCGCGCTCTGTTGTGGAGCAAACGTCCAACTTCGAGCTCCGGTGCGGGTCCGTCTTCGACTCGATAATAAAGCTTGAGAACGTAACTCGTGCCGAACGCGATGACAGCGCCGACGCGATCGCCCGCGATGACATGAGACTCGACGACATCCTGTTTGAGGAGCACGTCCGGAAGCGTTCCGCACGCGAACCTGCCGTGCATGGTTCGCGCGGACAGGCCCTTGGCGATGGCGTCAAACATGACGCGGGCGACGCCGTTACCGGTTGCTTCGAGCAGCAGCGCAGTCGACGGCTCGGCCTGTGCGTCCTGGATGGAGAGATGCGCAACGACGGTGCCGGGCGCAGGTGCGGGCGTGATGACGCCCGCGGAGACGGCGACGAGCGGAATGGCGAACGCCTCTCGAAGGCCCCCGACGTACTCGACGCGTGCGACGACCATGGCGACGGGTGAACCAGGTCCTTCCGGATCCTCCTCGTTCG
Organism: Polyangiaceae bacterium; assembly: GCA_009781005.1. GTDB lineage: Bacteria > Myxococcota_A > Polyangia > Polyangiales > Polyangiaceae > Labilithrix. The sequence goes on from WQYX01000023.1 coordinate 47,840, forward strand.
GTGCCGTCCCCACGCTGACGGAATCGAGCACGCGCGTGTTCGCGATCGCCGATTCGGCCCACCCGTGTGCCTCGACGAATGTCTCGAGCGCCTCGGCGAGCAGAGACCTCTCCGTTCCGAAAAGAAGCGCCTGGATGCTCGTGCACGAGATCGTCACGGCGGCATCGAGACTGAGGCGCTCCTCTTCCTCCGACTGCTCGATGGGCTCGATGCTGAACCAATAAAAGTCGTGGCCCCCGAGCGTCAGCATGTACGGCGCATCGCCGATGAGCGGAAAGCGCGTGCTGCCCATGATCTCGATGGGCGAACAACCCTTCCAGTCACCCAATTCCAGCTCGACGACCTGTACGTGTCGCGACAAGTTTGCGACGACGAGGATGGTCTCACTCTCGTACTCGCGAATGAACGCGAGCACGCGCGGGTTCGACGGATTCAGGAAACGAACCGTGCCACGCCCGAACGCGCGGTAACGCTTGCGAAGTGCAATGAGGTGCTTGGTCCACCAGAGTAACGAATTTGCATTCGACTGTTGCGCCTCGACGTTGATGGCTTCGTAATGATATTCGGGATCGATGGTGATTGGCAAAATGAGCTTCTGCGGATTCGCTCGTGAGAAGCCCGCGTTGCGGTCGGCGCTCCACTGCATGGGCGTGCGCACGCCGTTGCGGTCGCCGAGATAGACATTGTCCCCCATGCCGATTTCGTCGCCATAGTAGAGCACCGGCGTGCCGGGCATGGAAAAGAGCAAGCCGTTCAAGAGCTCCATCTTGCGCCGGTTGTTTCCGGCGAGCGGCGCGAGCCTGCGCCGAATACCGAGATTGATGCGCATTTGGGATTCGTGCGCGTAGGCGCGATACATGTAATCGCGCTCTTCGTCAGTCACCATTTCGAGCGTGAGCTCGTCGTGATTGCGCAAGAACATGGCCCACTGGCAATTCGGATGGAGCTCCGGTGTCTGCCGCAGAATATCGATGATGGGGAATCGATCCTCCATGTGAATGGACATGAAGAGCCGCGGCATGATCGGAAAGTGAAAGTTCATGTGGCACTCGTCGCCGTCGCCGAAGTATTGGGCGGCGTCCTCGGGCCACTGGTTCGCCTCCGCAAGGAGCATGCGGCCGCGCCATTTCCCGTCGACGTGGGCGCGGAGCTTCTTCAAAAAATCGTGGGTCTGTTTGAGATTCTCGCAGTTCGTGCCCTCCTCTTCGTAGAGGTAAGGCACCGCGTCGAGCCGCAGCCCGTCGACGCCGCGCGCGAGCCAGAAATCGACGACGCCGAACACGGCGTCGTGGACCGCGAGGTTTTCGAAATTCAAATCCGGCTGATGCGAGAAGAAGCGATGCCAGTAGTACGCCTTGGCGACCCGGTCCCACGTCCAGTTCGACGCCTCGAAGTCTTGGAAGATGATGCGCGCTTGCGCGTAGCGGTCGGCAGTATCGCTCCAGACGTAGAAGTCACGCTCCGTCGAACCTCGGGGGGCGCGTCTTGCGCGTTGAAACCACGGGTGCGCATCGGAGGTGTGATTGATGACGAGCTCGGTGATGATGCGGATCCCGCGCTTGTGCGCGTTGTCGACGAGCTCGTCGAAGTCTTCGAGCGTCCCGACCTCCGAGTGGACATCCGTGTAGTCTGCAATGTCGTAGCCGTCGTCGAGCCCTGGAGACGGGTACTGCGGCAAGAGCCAGATCGCGGTGATGCCGAGATCGGCGAGGTAATCGAGCTTGCTCGTCAGTCCACGGATGTCGCCGACGCCGTCGCTGTTCGAGTCGAAAAACGACCGCGCACGCACCTCGTAGATGATCGCGTCCTTGTACCAAAGCGGGTCGCCATCGAGCCCGCGCCCCACGCGAGGATTCTCTCTTCGAGGCGTGTGCGGCCGCGGTGGTCGAGAGGGGAACACGCTCCGCGTCATGCCTTCGACTTTGCCCACCCCGGACCCACCCTTCAAGGCGTCATGGACGCGGGGTTCGCGTCTCGCCATCGCGTCGCACGTGGCCAGCGATCGCGCGCGCTCGCCGCTTGCGACACACAGGTCAATTCCTTGTCACGGTGCCCCGAGCACGGAGGTGACGTCGACGGACGTCGTGCCGCCCGAAAGGGTGACGCGTCGTTCGGTCGAGCGACGCGCGTCGCGCATGCCAAGCTCGATTCGCAGTTGGTAATCGCCGTTCGCGAGCGATGGTTCATGCGTGACAACGCGCGGCACCCGTCCTGGTTCGAAGTGCATTCGCGCATCGCGCACCAGATCACCTTCGAGGTCGACGTACTGCAGCTCCATATCGGTGACATCCGAGGCGGCGCTGCCGAGCACGACTCGGACGTGCTGCTCACGCGGCGTGCGGGATCCGATCCACACCGTTGCCGCAAGCCCGATGGCGAGCACGACGAGACGCGTCAAGCGCGGCGCATTCCATCGTGCGGTCGGCATGGGTCACGTAAGCTTGTATCTTGCATCGTGTCTCGAACCAACCTTGTCGCATCGTGCGACTGGCGCTAAAGCTCGAAAGAAGGAAAGGCGTGGACCCAACCCAGGGCCGCGACCCAAAACTCATGTATGGATCTCAGAGCGCCACGAAGAAGGTGACAGTCCCCGAGTTGCGTGCGCGAAAGTCTACGCTGCTTGGCTCGCCGGAGCTCGCACCGAAGATCGCGATGGTCACGGCTTACGACTACACCATGGCCAGGCTCGCGGACGAGGCGGGGATGGACATGGTTCTCGTTGGCGACTCGCTCGCGATGGTCGTCCAAGGACTCAACACGACCATTCCCGTCACGCTCGATGAAATGGCTTACCACTGCCGAGTGGTCGCGCGCGGCCTCACGCGCGCACACCTCGTCGGAGATCTGTCGTTTATGAGCTATCAAGTCTCATCCGCGCAGGCCGTCGAGAGCGCGGGCAAGCTAATGAAAGACGGCGCGGAGAGCATCAAGCTCGAAGGCGGTCAGGAGATCGCCGAGCACGCGTATCGCATCGTCCGCGTGGGCATTCCCGTCGTTGGTCATATCGGGCTCACGCCTCAGAGCGTGCATGCATTCGGCGGCTTCAAAGTGCAGGGGCGAGGTGAGGGCGCCGACAAGATCATGGCCGACGCCATCGCGCTCGAACAAGCCGGCGCGTTCGCGATTGTCCTCGAAGCGATCCCGCCAGATCTCGCGGCCGACATCACCTCGATGCTTACGGTGCCAACGATTGGCATCGGTGCGGGCGCCCATTGCGACGGACAAGTTCTCGTCTGCTCTGATTTGCTCGGCCTTTCGCGAGGGCATCAACCCAAGTTCGCCAAGCGATTTGCAAACCTCGGCGACGCAGCCGTCAATGCATTCTCCGCGTACGTCCAAGAGGTCCGCGCCGGCACATTCCCGGCTGCAGCGCACGCATACAAGGCGAATGCGCAATCGGCCGCCGCACAGTCTGAGCGTCGGCCGCCTATCTCGGCTTCGGGCGACGAGCTCGATGCGCCTCTCGCGCTCGATCGCTGGCACTGAGAGCGTGTAGGGCAGCCTGCTGCGCGAATCGATTCGGTTTTGACGGCGCCTTCGGCGCTGTCGGCCCGCCTGTGGCGGGACCCCAGGTGGGCGCTGCGGTGATTCGCTCGCGACGGCTGCCCTACACGCTCTGAGACCGCTTTCGACCTCGCGGCAACTTGAAAGCGGTCTAATTTTGAGCGTCACGCGTGTTTATACTTTCCCATACCGTAACGGGCTCTGACTCGATCTGCGCGCTGGAGAAGACGTTGTCACCTGCGAGCCAGCGTTCGACGGCATCTGGCGTCGACAGGGCGATGTGCAACGCCTCCTGCAACTCGTAGAGCATCCCGTCCCCCGTCACTGCCCTGATCCCCGTTGCTGCGCCTACGAGGGTCAGCTCCCCAGCGACTAGCATCTCCAAGACGGGTTGCGGCGGATCCTGATCCTTCTTGCACTGCTCGATGCTCCTCGAGTGCGCGAACCGGCAGGTGACCGGCCGCACGTCGTAGGCGAGGCAGTGGCCGTCCTCCCCAAGGAGGGCGCACGGAAGGTGCCGCGGGTAGTCGTTCTTGTGCTTGCCGTGGGTCTTTTCAGCGTTCACCTGTGCTCGCGACCGCACGCGATCGAGGACCTCTGGGTCGAAGTTTCTTTCGGCGTGGTCGACGATTCGTGCGATCTCGGGAACCAACACGCCCGTGGGAGTTTGACAGCAGAAGTTGCATCCTGCGACGCATGCGAGGCGCTCGTGCGTCATCGCCAACATCATGACGATGCCGCGATCGATCGTGTCGGCCGTGACCTCTGCCGCCGCAATCGCCGCGGCCTTCGTCTTCGGCTCGAGCTCGTGTCCGACGTACTTCGCGATCTCGTTGATCTCGGCTTGTATCACCTCCTGACCTTCGTCGAATTCCCTCGTCGTTGCTTCACCGTTCAGCGACGCAAAGCGCCCGATCGCACGAGAACGTTTCTTCTTTGCCACTACGCGACTCCTCCTTGGCAGACTACCAATTTTCGGAGTCAAAAAAACATCACGTGTAAGTGTACTCTCGGCAGGAGTACATTGCACAAGAATCGACCGATTGACACCCGGCGGAGCGAACGTTACGACGGGCTATGTTGCGGGACTAACTCAGTTGGTAGAGTGCCAGCTTCCCAAGCTGGATGTCGCGGGTTCGAATCCCGTGTCCCGCTCCATCGAGCCGACGCAAGAGATGCGAGATGCAATGGAGGCGCCGTGCGTGACGCAAAGCTAGATTGCTTTCAAGTTGCCGCGAGGTCGAGGCGGGGCGTGGGATGCGACCGGACTCGAACTGCACGGAGTCCACGAAGTGGACAGAGTGCAGTGAGAGCGACGGAGCGAAGCGAAGTGAACAGCCTTGTAGGGTTTTGAGGACCGCGCCGCAGGCCCCAACGATGAGATCGCGGCAAATCGAAAGCAAGCTGTCGCTCCTGGATTATCTCGAACGATATGGCGCGCGGTCGATCATGCGCCTGCCTGCTGCCGTGAAGATCCGTCTGTCGGGCAGACCGCGTGTCGTCGTCGATGGGCTCGCACTCGATCCGGACATGCAGATCCTCCTTGCGCTTCGTAGCCTCGTTCGCAGGCAACCGGTCAACGCGTACGAGCCCGTCGAGGCACGCGCTCGGATCCTTCGCGAGGCCATCGTGCACCGAGGCACTCCAGTCAAAGTCCGCCACGTGCGCGACCTGCTTGTCGACGGCGGTTCCGGTTCGCTCCGTGCGCGGCACTACGCGCCGAACGAAGAAGGTTCGAGACCGCTGCTCGTGTTCTTTCATGGCGGTGGTTTCGTCGTTGGTGATCTCGAGACGCACGACGAAGCATGCCGAATGCTCTGTCGTCACGCGGGCGTCCACGTGCTCTCGGTTGCTTACCGTCTTGCGCCAGAAGCACCATTTCCTGCGGCGGTCGACGACGCGCTCGCGGCGTTCGCATGGGCAAGGAAGAACGCCGGTGAGCTCGGAGCCGATCGGTCGTGCGTGGGCGTTGGTGGCGACAGCGCGGGCGGCAATCTCGCAGCGGTCGTCACGCAGAAGCTGGCGCACGATGACGACGTCGAGCCGCCAACGATGCAACTTCTCATCTATCCATCCATCGACCGCACGACGGAATGGCGGTCGCTGTCGCTCTTTGCCGACGGCTTCTTCTTGTCGCGCGCGGAGCTCGACGACTACGTGGGAGCGTACACGGCGGGTGCCGATCTTCGCGATGCCCGAAACTCGCTTCTTCGTGCGGAGAGCTTGCGAGGGCTACCTCCCGCGCTCGTCGTAACGGCCGGCTTCGATCCGCTGCGCGACGAGGGTGAGGCGTATGTGAAGGCGCTCGCGGATGCGGGGTGCGTCGTCGTGGGGCGCCGGATGGAAGGACTCATTCACGGATTCATCAACATGGCGGGGGTGAGCCCGGCGTGTCGCGACGCGCTCGTCGAGATCGCGGGAGCCACACGTGCGATGTTTGCGTCCGCGCCGCAGACTGGGGCCTGAGGTCCCGCCGCAGGCGGGCCGACAGCGCCGAAGGCGCCATAGACTCCGAGCAACGAAAGGCGGGCGACGCAGATCTGCAGGCCGGCCGTTAGAGCGTGTTTACCAGCCATGTTCGCGGTTTTCACAAGGCGTTGAGCCTGCTCGACGACGGCTGCCACGCTTCCTTCCGAGTGGCGGTTCGTCGCCGTCGCCGTCGCCGATCAGGTCCACGTCAACGACTACGACGGACATTCATGAGCGCCTGGCGCGAAGAGCCATCGTGTGCCCTCGTTTCGTTGACGTGGTCGTTGACGGCGA